>CAZYRX010000020.1:0-33035 GCA_964649895.1 uncultured Halanaerobium sp. | reverse complement strand
TATTTTTCACTTTAATCTAATCCTGGTGTTTGAAATATTTTTAGATCTCCATAAAGAGAGTTTAACTGTTTAAATTCTGATTTATCATAAAAATCACATTCAGCTTTTGTGAAATATTTTGCAACCTCAACTGCAAATCTTCCTGCTGCTTCAATATCTTCAAAATGAGTGGCTCCACTTGCACAACCAGCAACAGCAGTTTCTGTTGTAATTGCAACCCCAACAACCGGTGAATCACTGGCAACAGCAGGTTGAAAAATACTATTTATATGATACAGGTTATTGCTGTAGGGTGTTATATCCTGCTGAGTTACAGGAATTACCACTGCAGGTTTTCCTGTAACAGATTCCATTATTGAAATGAGATTCTCACTAGTTTTGAGTATGTAGCCCTCTTTAATTGTTGGAGAGATTGCAAAGCCCTTATAATTTAAAACTTTATTTCCTTTAGTTGTATCTATAGATATTACTGCATCCATCTCTTCTAAAACTTCATGTTTATTCATTGCATCCATATCGATAGGAGAATCCATAAATGGAACAGGCTTATGTTCTCTGGTGGGAGCATCCGGACAAATATGAGTTGTAATTATTACATCACCTTCGAGCTGATCTCCCAATTTTTTCATCCTTGAAATCTTAAGTGCTGCTGCCAGTACAGTTAGTGCACCATCACCATCAGATACAAAGCCATTTATTTCAGGCCTTGCTCCAAGTCCGCCCAATCTACCTATAATCCCTAAGGTCGGTGCATTCTGGTTTCGCCCTTTTATTTTAATCTGCAGCCCATCTGTCGAGCCCTTTTTACCTTTAATACTGGTTACTAAGACTTCATCTGCTCCATTTTTTTCTAAAAAATCTGCAACTTCTTTTCCATTAGCATCTGCTTTATCCACTAAATCATAAATGTCTAAAACTTCTCTCAATATCATTTCTGTTTCCTCCAATCATCTACTCCATGCAGCAGTTGACCATATAAAAATAACCCTCCAGTTATAATTGGATCAATTACAGGAATCGAAAGTTCATTATTAAGTTCTGCTGAAATTTCCATTGCACCCATTCCTGTACAGGCCATCAGAACAGCATCTGCTCCTTTATTTTTGAGTTCTAATACAGCATTTTTAATCTTATTTCTGCTCTCTTCTTTAGAGAAATCATGAGTATTTTTTATTCCTTCTAAAAATTTATATTCAAAAAGTTTATCTACAAGTTGATCTTCAATAACAGAAAGTCTATAATTCCCCATTCCTAAAACTGCAATTTTATCACCAAAATTTTGACTGAATAAAGCTGATGCCCTTCCAGCACCTTCAACTGCTATCTTTAACTTCTTTTTTAATTCATCTACAGCTGGATCGGCAGCACAGCTGATAAATACCCCATCAAAGTTATCTTCAATACCTTCTGCAAGTTTAATAATTTTTGGAATAGACTCTAAGTGAGTTTTTCTATTATAAATTCCATAATACTGCTCAGGAATACAAAAAGTTTCTATTTCAAATTCTGGATAATATCTGCTTAGTATATTTGCATGTTTATTTAGTAGATTTTCATTATCTAAAGTCACAACTCTAATAAGTGCTATTTTGAATTTTTTCATTTTAAACCTCCATAATCCTGAGCAGAATTTAATATAAATTTATTGTACTATATTAAAGTATTGAATTAAATATGCACTTTGACTAAAATTATATATTATTTTAGTCATTATGACAATTTATAATATTTCATTTATTTTAAGAGCTAGAAATATCTTTAGCCAATTCTCACTATTTTCCAGATCAATATCGAGCAGCTTAGAAAATTTATTAATTCGGTAGTTCAAAGAATTTCTGTGAATATTTAACTCTTCTGCAGCTTCGCTTTTATTCCCCATGTGTTCTAGTAAAGCTTTGACAGTATCTATTAAATCTTTATTCGCCTCATTTAAAAGAGGTCCCAATATTTCTTCACGATATTCTTTTAGCACCTGATCATTTTCTAACTCTACAAGAACCTTGAAAATTCCCAGGTCATCATAATGGTAAATTCCATTTTCTTTATATATTTTTTTACCCATTTTAATAGCTCGATAGCTTTCATTATAACTGCTTCTTAAACCAGATATCCCTGAATAAAAATTACCAATACCGATTGAAATATTGATTTGAGGAAGTCTTTTCAAAATTATCTTTTTAATTTTTTCAGCAAATTCAATACTGTTTCTTTTGCGTATTTCCTTAGTCTTTAAACTCTGACAATCATAGAAAATAACAAGAGAATCACTCTTATTAATCAAAATTACCTCTTTACTTTCCATAATTAATTCCCATCTTACGAGTTCCTTAATTTTATCTTTCACTTCCTGAATATGTTTTTCATCTTGATACTCAAGATTTAAATAATAACTTTCCAAATCATCTATATCAATCACTACAACCAGATAATCTTTATTAAAATCCCAATCAAAATATCTTGCTCTTTTAATAATAGTTTTTTCTTCTGAATAATTTTGCTGTATTAAATCAGTTAATAATTCAGTTTTCAGTCTTTTATCAGTCTCCATTTTTTCTTTTTCTTTCAAGATTTCTAAGGCAATCACGGTAGCAGCATGTTCAACAGCCCTATAATCAATTTTCTCAATTTTTTTTATACCTATCTCAAAGATAGATACATAGCCAAATATATGACCTGAAACTACAATGGGAGCCATTAATCGAGAAATATTCTTGTTTTCATTAATTCTAATTATATTATTGTTATCTAATTTCTTTTTTATTTCTTTTATAGGAATATCTAGACACTGTTTAATGATTCTTTCTTCTTCAGGCTTACCGATTAAAGCCATTATCTCCTGATCTTTATTTTGAATTAAAACAGGTCGTGGTATTAATTTGTAAAGAGTCTGAGCAATATGATCAATACCTCCACCCATCAGAACCACATTTGTTAATTCTTTATGAATCTCTTCTGATCTTTTAAGCAAATATGCTTCTTTTTCTAATACTTCTCCAATTAATGGCAGCAGGATATCTACATAAGAAGTATTAACAGATAATTCTATTACAGGTAAATTTAATTCATTCCCCGTATTTAAGATAACCTCAGGTATTTTATTAAAATATCTTCCTCTTTTGATACATAAAGCAGCACTGTTGTGATCATTGAGATAATTCACAAGTTTTTTTTGGGCAAGGTAATTATCTTTAATAGAATAACCGGTTGTTAAAAAAAGTCCGCCTTCATTAATCCAGCCTTCAATATCCGGAACCTCAATAATATCTACATATTTTATTTCTCTATCAATACCTTTTTCCCCAGCAATAATTTTAGCATTTTTCATGAAATTCATGTCAAGAATATCTTTTACTTTTAATGTCATAAAATCCCCTCTTATTAAAATCTACTTGGCTTGAATTATTAATTTTAAATATCATTAAGAATACTACTATTATAGCAGATAGTTACTTAAATTAAAATTCTCCACATCCTATCATCAGTAGAGAGCTGAATCAAGAAGGTGGAGAATTAGATTAGGGAAATTTATATTATTTGAGTTATATTTTAGACTCAATTTCTATTTTTTGACTTTTAAAAAAACATTGAAATATAATAGCTGATTCAAATCAAACAAAATAATTTTAATAAAGCTAAAATATTTCTCCGCTATTAATGACGGAAGTGTCTCTTGCCTGTAAATACCATAGCTATGCCAAGTTTATTACATGCTTCAATAACTTGGTCATCACGAATCGAACCACCTGGCTGAATAATCGCTTTAACACCCAGTTCAGCTGCTTTTTCTACTGCATCTGGGAATGGGAAAAAGGCATCTGAGGCAACAACTCCACCCTCTTGACGACCTTCTGCTTTGCGTCCTGCAATAATCATTGAGTCAACTCTGCTCATCTGACCAGCTCCAACTCCAACAACCATCTTATCTTTGGCCATCACAATCGCATTTGATTTTACATGTTTTACTACCTTCCAAGAAAAGAGAAGATCTTCAATCTGCTCTTCTGTAGGAGCGTTTTCTGTAACAACCTCTAGATCTTCAGCAGCAGTAACAGCCAGATCTCTATCCTGAACTAAAAGACCTCCTATTACTTTTTTCATACTGTAACCAGGTTTTTCTCTATTAATATTTAACTCTCCAGTTTTTAAAATCCTCATTTTATCTGAACGTCCTTTTAATATCTCAAGTGCTTTTTTCTCATAATCAGGTGCAATCACAACTTCTATAAATTTATTTTCATCTGCAATTTCTGAAGCTGTATCAGCATCAAGTTTTCTATTAAGAGCAACAATTGATCCAAAAGCAGAAAGCGGATCTCCAGCATGAGCATTAACAAAAGCATCTTTTAGATTATTTGCTTCTGCCATTCCACATGGATTAGCATGTTTGATTACTGCAGCAGCTGGCTTTTCACTGAATTCCTTAACAAGCTCCAGTGCTCCATCGGTATCGTTGTAATTATTAAAAGACATCGCCTTACCAGATAGTTTTTCTGCAGTAGAAATTGAAGGTTCATTTTGCTCTCTTTCAAGATAAAAAGCAGCTTTTTGATGAGGGTTTTCTCCATAACGGAGGTCAGACTGCTTATCATACCTCTGCAGCAATGTTTCAGGCATTTCTTCTTTATCATCTTCTTCTAAGGCAATATCAGCTAGGTAATCCTGAATAAGCTGATCATATTCTGCAGTATGACGGAATGCCTTATATGCAAGTTTCAATTTCTTCTTCTTAGTAAGGCTACCCTCTGCTTTTTCCATTTCTTCTATAATGTTTTCATAATCAGCCGGATCAACTACAACTGCTACATCCTGGTTATTTTTTGCTGCAGAACGAATCATTGTTGGCCCACCAATATCGATATTTTCTATTGCTTCCTCTAATGTTACATTTTCTTTTGCAATTGTTTCTGCAAAAGGATATAAGTTGCAGACAACTAAATCGATAGCTTTGATATTTTCATCTTTAATTTCCTGCATATGTTTTTCATTATCTCTGACCGCCAAGATACCTCCATGGACAGCTGGATGTAAAGTTTTAACTCTACCATTCATCATCTCTGGAAAATTTGTGACATCACTAATATTAACTACTTTCAGCCCGTTATCTCTGAGCATTTTTCCGGTTCCACCTGTAGAAATTATTTCTACTCCAAATTCTTTGAGCCTTCTAGCAAACTCGACAATACCTTCTTTGTTAGAAACACTGATTAAAGCTCTTTTAATTTTTGACAAAATTAATTTTCCTCCTTTAAGATTTTAACTTTCCTGCCTTCAATGATAATTTTATCTTCAGCAATTAACTTAATTGACTCTGGATAAATTTTATGTTCTTCTTTTAATATTCTGGCAGCAAGATCATCTGCACTATCATCTTCTTTAACCGGTACAACTGCCTGCATAATAATTGGCCCTGTATCCATACCCTGATCCACAAAATGCACGGTACAGCCGCTATATTTCACTCCATAATCCAAAGCCTGTTTTTGAGCATCAAGCCCTCTAAAAGCAGGTAATAAAGATGGATGGATATTTACTATTCTATTTTTAAAGTGTTTAACAAATAGTGGAGATAGAATACGCATATAACCTGCTAAAACAACCAAATCTGTATTTACACCTTCCAATATATTAAGTAATTCTTCTTCATAATCTTTTTTAGTCTCAAAATGATCTGGATTAATAAAGATATTTTCTATATCTTCTCTTTCCGCCCTTTTGAGAGCTCCTGCTGTTTGATTATCGCTTAGTAAGATTTTTATCTCAGCCGGAATGTCTCCAGCTTTCACACTGTCAATAATGGATTGAAAATTCGATCCCCGCCCTGAAGCAAACACTGCAATATTGAGCACTTTTTCACCTTCTTTAATTTATTTCAAGAGAAGTCTTTTCAGCTGTTTCAATTTTACCAATTATCTGGGCTTTTTCCCCAAAACTTTTTAATTCGCTTATAATCTCAGATGATTCATCCTCTTCTACTACTAATACCATGCCAATTCCCATATTAAAAGTGCGATACATTTCTTTTTCTTCTATTTCTCCAGCTTTTTGTATAAGTTCAAAAATATAAGGTTTGTTCCAGCTTTTTTTATCAATAACTCCTTTTAATTTTTCCGGGAGTATTCTAGGGATATTTTCCAGAAGACCTCCACCTGTAATATGTGCAATTCCTTTAACATTAAATTTATCTAAAAGAGAAATAACCGGTTTTACGTAAATTTTGGTTGCTCTAAGTAGTTCAGCACCTAGATTGTTTTCAAGACCTTCAATTTCTTGTTGATAACCATAGCCTGCTCTAGCAAAAAGCGCAGCTCTTGCAAGAGTAAAACCATTACTATGTAATCCAGCCGAACTAATACCAAGCAGAAGATCACCTTCTTTTATCTTATCACCTGTAATGATTTTTGATTTATCTACAATACCAACAGCAAATCCTGCAAGATCATATTCTCCCTCTTTATAAAAACCAGCCATCTCTGCTGTTTCTCCACCAATTAAGGCAGCACCAGCTTCTCGACAACCTGCAGCTATTCCGCTTACAATTTCTGCATTTTTTTCAGGCTCAATCTTTCCAGCCGCCAAATAATCTAGAAAAAATAATGGTTCTGCTCCCTGGGCCAGAATATCATTTACAGACATTGCTACAAGATCTCGACCAATAGTATCATGTTTATCAAGTTTAAAAGCAAGTTTTAGTTTTGTACCTACTCCATCAGCTCCAGATACCAATACTGGTTCTTTATATTTGCTCAAATCAGGCTGGAAAAGCCCGCCAAATCCACCTAAACCGGTTAATACTTGAGGCCCAAATGTAGATTCAACAGCTTTTTTCATCAATTCAACTGATTTGTTACCAGCATCAATATCAACACCTGAATCTTTATAATTAAGCCCCATTATTTTTCCTCCTCAAACAAATATTTGTTTTTAATAGGGTAATCTCCATCAAAACAAGCGGTACAGTAACCACCAATTTCATCTGAATCAATTGCCTTTAACATTCCTGCTTGAGATAGATAATGAAGGCTGTCTGCTCCAATTTCTGCTGCTATTTCTTCAACAGAATTGTTGCTTGCAATTAATTCCTGCCGGCGTGAGGTATCTAAGCCAAAATAACAGGGATATTCTACTGGAGGAGATGAAATAGCCATATGCACCTCTTTTGCTCCAGCTTCTTTGATCCGCTGGATAATCTGACTGCTTGTAGTTCCCCTTACTATAGAATCATCTATCAAAATAACCCTTTTGTCTTTTATAATTTCTTTAATTGGAGACAATTTTAGCCTTACTTTTAGATCACGTATCTCTTGAGATGGCTGAATAAAGGTTCTGCCCACATAGCGATTTCTTAAAATACCTTGAGCATATGGAATACCTGACTGCTCAGAAAAACCAAGTGCAGCTGCAATACCTGAATCTGGTACTGGAATAATTAAATCAACATCCACATCCATTTCTTCAGCAAGTTTTTTGCCCATTTCTTTTCTAACCAAAAGTACATTTTTCCCTGCTATATTACTGTCAGGCCTGGCAAAATATATATATTCAAAAACACATAAGCTGCTTTCATTATGACCACTGTATTTTCTGCTTTTAAGTCCATTTTTATCAATAATAACTACCTCACCTGGTTCAACATCTCTAATAAATTCTGCACCAATAATATCAAAAGCACAGCTCTCAGATGCTACTACATAACTTTCATCTAATTTTCCTATAGAAAGTGGTCTAAAACCCTGTGGGTCTCTTATCGCTACAAGTTTATCCTCTGTCATTCCAACAATACTGAATGCTCCTTTGAGCTGATGTAAACTCTGTACAAGTGCTTCAATTATATCATCATCCAAGGCTCTAGCTACGAGGTGAGCAATTACTTCAGTATCAAGGGTTGAATGAAAAATTGAGCCATTACTTTCTAAATTATATCTAAGCTCATCTGCATTCGCTAAATTACCATTGTGTGCTAAAGCTAAATCACCTTTTATACTGTTGATCAATAGTGGCTGTGCATTTGCAAGCAGACTTGAACCGCTGGTTGAATAGCGCACATGACCAATCGCCATTTCTCCTTTTAATTTTTCAAAATCATCTTCTTCAAAAACATTTTCAACAAGGCCCATACCTTTTTGGAGATTAAATTCACCTTCATGATTAACACAAATTCCTGCACTTTCCTGGCCTCTATGCTGAAGTGCAATTAGACCTAAATAGCTTAGTTCAGCTGCACTGCTTTTGCCATTTGCATTACAGATACCAAAAACTCCACACTCTTCTGTCATCTTATCCTGACTATATAATTTTTTTGCTTTATCATTTTGCTTACGATGTATACTAACTGTATTCTTGTTATTATTTTTGCTGGATATTCTAATCTTTTTCTCAGAGAAATTATTACATTCTCTCATTATTTTTTCAGCCCCTTAATATCTAAATAAAATGCTAAATTCTTCATTATAAACTTTCCTGACCGGTAATTCTCTTTAACATCTCATGATAAGCTGCTTCTACATCTCCCAGATCTCTTCTAAATCTATCTTTATCTAGTTTTTGCTGTGTTTCACTATCCCAAAAACGGCAGGTATCAGGAGATATCTCATCAGCTAAAATAATCTCACCATCTTTAGTTTTACCAAATTCGAGTTTAAAATCAACCAAATCAACACCTTGATTTTTGAGAAATTCAAATAGAATCTTATTGATTTTTGCAGCCATTTCGGCCAGAACCCTTAACTCTTCCTCATCTGCTAGTTCAAGCACCTCAATATGAGATCTGTTTATAAGTGGATCTCCCAGATCATCATTTTTATAATAAAACTCTAAAACCGGGGCTGGCAGTTTTGTCCCCTCTTCCAAACCGAGTCTTTCAGCAATACTTCCTGCTGCAATATTTCTCATTACGACCTCTAATGGAATTATATCAACTTTTTTGACTAGAGAATCTCTTTCATTCAATTCTTTAATAAGATGTGTTTTAATACCCTTTTCTTCTAATAATTTAAAAAAGAAATTAGAAATCTTATTATTTATAATCCCCTTTTGAGATATCTGTCCCTTTTTCTGACCATCAAATGCTGTTGCATCATCTTTAAAATGAACTATCAGCTGATCTTCATTATCTGATGCAAAAATCTGTTTTGCTTTTCCCTCATATAACATTTCTTTTTTCTCCATATTTAAACCTCCTGGATAAAAAAATCTATTTTGACTCAATATGCATAATAATCATTCTGACTGGCAAACATCCTAAATCCTCTATAATTACAGTTTTCAAATAATAAATACTGACTAAAAAATAGATATTGAGTTGCAAATATGCTGGATTTATAAATCAAATTCATCCTGCCATCTTTTAACTATTTTTTCCGTTTTTTCTGCTGCAATACCAGTATATTTTTCAGGTTGTAAAATCAATTCTTTTTGTTTATCACTAAAATTTTTCCAGAAACCCTTTAGTTCCTCACTTTGAGCCACCAACTCTTTAAGAGAAAGATCTGTTTTCTGAGCCTTAAGTGTTAGCTTTCTTACTGCCTCATGTGCATCTGGATGACCTTTAGCAGCCAGCAAAATATATAATGGTTCTGCAACAATCATCTTCTTATTCTGCTCAAAATTTTTCTGGATATTTTCTTTATCAACCACCATCTTAGTACTCACCCTATTTAATCTTGCTGCAGCAGAAAGTAATCCTGCTATTAATTCCGGTATAAAGCGGGATGAAGCTGAATTAGTTAGATCTCTCTGGTGTTCAGAGAGCTGGTCCATATACACAGTATTCATCTGCGGCATAAAAGCTTTCCACAGACTCTTAACATTTTCATAATTAATAGGATTTCTTTTGTGAGGCATTGTAGATGAACCAACCTGGTCTTTAGAAAAATATTCTCCGATTTCAGCTATCTCTGATCTCTGAAGATGACGCATATCATCTGCAAAAGCAGCCAGAACACTGAAAGTAGAAATAAGTGCATGCACAAAATCAGTCATCGGTTCTGGAGCTACAATCTGAGTTGAATGCTCTCCAGCTTTTAAATCAAGTTCAGCCAGCACATCTTTCTCAAATTCTTCGGGGTTATCAAAAAATATACTGCTTGCATTATATGCTCCAACTGCACCAGCAAATTTACCCCTTAAATTCTGAGATTTATGCTCGATTTCTTTTATTCTTTCACCAAAACGGCTCACATATTCTGCGATAGTAAAACCAAAGGTAACAGGCACAGCATGCTGTCCGTGAGTTCTTCCTATTTGAACCTGATCTTTTTCTCGAAGTGCTATCTCTGCCCAGGTCTGCAGAAGTTCTTTTAATTTAGGAAGGATTAATTCTTCTGCAGCTTTTTTATAGCGAAGTGAGTTCGCAGTATCAACAATATCATAAGATGTAGCAGTAAAATGGATATAGGGTCTTGTTTCCTTACTGACTCTTCTCTGTATACAGTTAACAAGTGCCCTGATATTATGTTTAGTTTTTGCTTCTTCTTCATAAACTTCTTCAGTTGTAATTTCTTTGATAGCTTCTCTGACTTCTTGAGGAGCTTTTTCAGGACATAAACCTCTCTCAGCTAAAACCTTAACAAGTGCATGTTCCACCTCTAATTGATATTTAATAGATGCGTTTTCTGACAAATACTTGCTCACCGATTCAAATTCATCTTTTCTTTTAGAATAACGGTGATCCATTGGACTTATATTGGCAAAAATATCTCTAGTCAGCAAATTTCTCGCTCCTTTCAAGATATTCCTCATATCCCATTTCTTCAAGTTTTTCTGCAGTTTTTAAAACATCATTTTTCATATTCTTTCTATACTTACGATGTTTTTCATTTAACTCTGAGTCTTTTCTGCTGAGAATCTGTACAGCTAATAGTGCTGCATTTTTAGCCCCATTAATAGCTACTGTCGCTACAGGTACACCGGGAGGCATCTGAACAATTGAATAAAGTGAATCAAGCCCACTCAGTTTAGAAGTTTTTACAGGTACCCCAATCACAGGAAGATTACTTGCTGCTGCTGTCATGCCGGGAAGGTGAGCTGCTCCTCCTGCACCTGCTATAATTACATCAAGTCCTTTTTCTTCTGCTTTTTCAGCATATTCATAAAGCCTATCTGGTGTACGATGTGCGGAAACAACTGTCAGTTCATATTCTACTTCAAATTCATCCAATATTTTGGCTGCCTCTTTCATTACAGGTAGATCAGAATCACTACCCATAATAATACCAACACTTGCACTCATATATATTTCCTCCTACTTAGAACCTTTATTTTATCTCTCAATTTATAACACAAATATATTCAAAAAAATCTATTTCAATATTATTAATTCAAATTAACTTACCGGCCTTCTATTTTTACGCATTTTGCAGCCTTTGATGCTTTTTCAACCGCTTTCTCCAGGATTTTGGCTGAAGCTGTTATATGACCCATTTTACGTCCAGGCCTTGAAATCTTCTTGTTATAGATGTGTACATTTACACCTTTAATTTCAAGTGCTTCTTCAAGTCCTTCAACAGCTGCCTTACCCTCTTTACCTGTTCCAAGAATATTTCTCATAACAGATGGTCTGAGTAGAGAAGTATCACCCTGAGGAAGACCTGTAATTGCTCTGATGTGCTGAGCGAATTGAGATGTAACACATCCCTCAATTGTATAATGGCCAGAATTATGAGGTCTCGGAGCTATCTCATTTATATAGAGCTCATCATTTTCCGTTACAAACATCTCTATACAGAACATACCTACACCACTAAAAATATCTAGGACTTCTTCAGCAAGTTCATCAGCTGCTATTTCGACTTCTTCTGAGATGGCAGCCGGCACCTTTGTTTCATATAGTATATTATCTCTGTGGTCATTTTCTCCAACAGGGAAAACCGTTTTTTTACCATCAATACCCCTGCAGGCCAGCACAGATATTTCTTTTTTAAAAGGGATATATTCTTCGATCATCAGCTGTCTATTCCCTGCCCCAAGACTGTTAAAAGCTGTTTCTATCTCTTCTTCATTTTCAATAAGTGCATTCCCCTTACCATCATAACCACCTTTACAGCTCTTAAGCATCAAAGGATAAGAATACTTTTCTCCAGCCTCTTTAATATCATTAACTGCAGAAACATGAATAAAATTAGGTACAGCTATTTTGTTTTGTTTTAACATATTTTTCTGATGATACTTGTTTTGAATAATTTCTAAACTTCTGGCTGTTGGATAAATTTTATGTCCTTCATTTTCCAGTTCTCTTAATACTTCTACACCAATATGTTCAAATTCATAAGTTAATAAATCGGACTGATCTGCAAGCTTTCTAATAGCTTCTTCATCATCAAAGTCAGCAATAAGATGTTTGTCAGCTATGCTGTCAGCCGGACATTCTTTGGTGGGATCCAAAATAATCACATAAAAGCCCATTTTTTTTGCTTCCAAAATCATCATTTTACCCAACTGGCCGCCACCAATTATTCCAATTTTTTGTTTTGTCTTATCTTTTATTTTCAAAATAAAAGAACCTCCTGTAGATCAAAATCTATATTGATTAGCAATTTTAAATTTTTATAATTGTGGTTTATCTCCATTTATATTTATTATGAACAATTTAAATTAATAAATTGATTATGATGCATTAAATAAAATTGACACTAAATCAAGATTATTAAACCTTTATCAAAGCCTTATGACCTATATCACTGCGGATATGATAGTCTTCAAAATGAATCTTTTCTACTCCAGCATAGGCTTTATCGATTACTTCTTTAAAATCATCAGCAAGAGCAGTTACCGCAAGGACTCGTCCTCCTGCTGTGTAAAGTTCTTCATCTATTAATTTTGTTCCAGCTTGAAAAACAATCAATTCATCATTTTGTTTAACATCATCCACACCGGTTATTTTTTTGGACACTTCATATTTAATTGGATAACCACCTGAGGCCATAACTACACAGAGTGCTTTTTGAGTTGACCATTCAATATTAATCTCAGCTAATCTTCCTTTCAGGACAGCTTCAATAATTTCAACTAAGTCAGTTTTTAAAAGTGGAAGTACTACCTGAGCTTCTGGATCACCAAACCTTACATTATATTCAAGTACTTTTGCCTCACCATCTTTTATCATCAAACCAAAGTATATAATTCCTTTAAAATCAATTTTTTCACTTTTTAATGCATCCAAAGTTTTCTGCATAATATTTGCTTTAAAATACTCCATAAGTTCATCTGTAACAACAGGTGCAGGTGCATAAGCTCCCATTCCACCGGTATTAGGACCTCTACCACCATCATACGCTGGTTTATGGTCCTGAGATGGAATCATTGGTATTATTGTTTCTCCATCACAAAAAGATAAAATAGTTGCCTCTTCACCTTCTAAATACTCTTCGACTACTATTTTTTCTCCTGCATCACCAAATTTCTCATCTATCATTATTTTTTCAACTGCATTAACAGCTTCTTCTACCTCTTGAGCCACAATAACTCCCTTGCCGGCTGCCAATCCCTCTGCTTTGACAACAATAGGTGCTCCTTTTCCTTTTATATATTCAGCAGCCTTCTTTGGGTCAGAAAAGCTCTGGTATTCTGCAGTAGGTATATCATATTTTTTCATTAGATTTTTGGCAAAAACCTTGCTGCCTTCTAACTGAGCTGCCGTTTTTTCTGGTCCAAAAACCTTAATTCCATTTTCTTTAAAAAGATCAACAATACCTGCTGCCAGTGGTGCTTCTGGACCAACAACAGTAATATCTATTTTTTCTTTTAAAGCAAATTCTAAAAGAGCTTCTTGATCATTTGCTCTAAAGTCAATATTTTTACCAAACTCTGCAGTGCCCGGGTTTCCTGGTGCAATAAATAGTTGATCAACTTTTTTGCTTTGAGCTAATTTCCAGGCCAGTGCATTTTCTCTTCCACCACTGCCGATGAGAAGAATTTTCATGCTATCACTCCGTTTTAATATATTTCCAGATCATTGCTGGATTAATGTATACTTGTACCTAAAATAAATAAGCCCAGGTAGGAAGACTCTACATTCAATGAGTAGAACCTCCCCGCCTGGGCTTTTATCCCTTCGGTGTGATATGTCAATATCTGTACCGCTCGGACCAGCCAGAAAAACTGCGGAAACCTAGGTACACTTCCCTCATAGTCGAACTGTTAACGGCAGTCCGGTAGAGACTTGTGAGCCATATTCTCACTATTATATGAGGTACAAATTATATTCTTTTTATATTTCAATATTAACAGATGGATTTTAATAAGTCAAGAGAGTTGTAGATTTCAAATTATTCAGAAATTACACCCTAATTTTTTCACAATCAAAGCAAATTAATTATAAAAGTTGAATTTAATAATTTCAAGTTGAATTTATATCCATAAGAAATATGAGTGACCAAAAAAGACTGGAGAACAAACTCCAGTCTTTTTTAATAATCAAAGTTAAGGCTGATAAGTTCCACTTATAAAGCCTTTTTGTATTATATGATCCTGCATTTCTTTAAGCAGTTCCTTTTCATCTGCCCCTGGCTCCAAATTTATTTCACTATCTAATGCATAAACTATAATCCTGTAGGTGTGAGGTTTTTCAAAAGAACTGCTGGGAAGAGCGGGACCTCTATAGCCAATATCACCAAAATCATTTTTACCCTGATAAGCACCATTGAGTTCAGGAACTTTTTTCATATTCACAGGAATATTTTCTTGAATGTTATCTATAACTGCAGGGATATTCCAGATTACCCAGTGGGTGGTTCTCTCAACAGGTGCATCTGCATCATTCAATACAACGGCAAGTGTTTCAGCATCAGAATCCAAATTCTCTATTTTAAGTGGAGGAGACATGTTTTCACCAATAGCAGTATAGCGAGAATCGACTAAACCATCATAACTGAAGTCAGAAAAAATTTTAAGATCAGCTCTCATAATACC
Source organism: uncultured Halanaerobium sp. (assembly GCA_964649895.1). Lineage (GTDB taxonomy): Bacteria > Bacillota > Halanaerobiia > Halanaerobiales > Halanaerobiaceae > Halanaerobium. The sequence goes on along the minus strand of CAZYRX010000020.1, from coordinate 18,131 downwards.
CCTCCTCGGGTCATATAGATAATGATCTCAAAAAATCTGAATCAATGAAAAATATTAATTCTTTACATTTATATTATACAAAAAATACTAAAAATCATCAAACTTTTAAAGAGTCTTCTTTTAATTATTTTAGAATAATATATTTGACCTTGAAATAGTCTTAAACAGAAAGTGAATTTTTAATAAAAAAACTGAACTGCTTAATGATCTAACAATTTGAACTTAAGTTTTTTGTTAAATATAGATTCAAAACCAGATGCAGCTTCCACAGCATCTTCAATCTCAAGCCTTAAATCATGTTTTGAATAAATCTTAAACAATATATGACTGGCTTCAATTTCTAATTCTACACTTTTAACCAGCCCTTTACGGTTCAGGTCAAGACTTTCAGCTATTTCTAAAACGATACCACTTTTACGAATTAATTCTTTATCATTTCCTTTTCGATCAATGATATCTTTAAAGCTTTTACGATTTAAATTATATTTATGCAGACTGTATTTGCTGTGGCGATGTGAAGCAGCAATATAGGCAGCTAAAAGCAGTTCTCTGTGTGTTAATCCGTAAAGATCGGCATTCAAAATCACATAAAAAGAATGTTCATGATGATCATAATAATTTATATTTGTTCCTACATCATGTAGAAGAGTTGCGGTTTTAATTATTCTATTTATCCGATCTGGATAATTCTTAAATTTAAAAGAAAACTCAGATTCCAACTTATATAATATGCTTTTACTTAATTCGTTTACCTTTGCAGCATGTATTTCGTTTAAGTCAAAATTATGAAGTAGGTTTCTGATTGAATAATCTAAAACATCAGAAACAGGTAGTTTATCATCAAGTAAAAAATCATAAACAAGACCTTCTCTAATTCCTTTTCCGCTTATAATTAGATCATCAATACCTGTAAAATCCATCAGATAATTCACCAGAGCACTTGCACCGATAAATATATCGGCTCTTTTACTTGAAAGACCCGATATATTTTTTCTCTCTTCAATATTCTTTTTAGAAACTTCCTTATAGACTGAATTAACATTTTTAGCTCTGAGATTATAGAAATGAAGTCTTTCCAGAGAATAATTATTCTTTCTCTGCCAGATTTTAGCTATATTTCTAATAGTTCCACCAACACCTATTAGTGAGAGATCGTTTAGATCATGCAGCCAATCCAGCTGAGAAAATTCCTCTTTTAAATATTTTTTAAGATTTTTATCATTTTTATTTTCATCATATAGATCAAATTCTTCTGTTATTGTTAAGGCCCCAAAAGGTAAACTAATACTTTCTTTAACCATTCGATCTTCCATTAAAACTAATTCTACACTTCCACCACCAACATCCATAATTAAAGCTGATTTCTGATCAAAGCTGTTAGAGACCCCTCGATAATCATAATAAGCCTCCTCTTTACCTGTAAGAACCCTTATTTCCAGTCCGGTCTGTTTATATACTCTATCTAAAAATTTCTGCTGATTATCTGCTTCTCTAACCGCTGCTGTAGCTACAGCAATTATCTCATCAACTTCAACTGCATCACACAAATTCTTAAACAAAGTTAGAGTCTGAATTGCCTTTTGAATTCTATCCTCTTTTAAATAAGAATTCTTATGCATCCCTTCCCCTAAGCGGACTGTTTCTTTTAACTCATCTATAATCCTAAATGATTTGTCTTCCCTGTAGTCTACTAAAATCATCTTGATCGAGTTAGAACCAATGTCCATTATTGCCAACTTCTTCATTTAGCTACCTCCTGGCATGCAAATCAAAATTGCAGAATGTAAATTTTACATTAACTTTACATAAAAACTGTATCTCTTTTAATAATCATATGCTAAAATTAAATTATAGTAAAGTAGTTTTCAAAAAATTTACATAAACTTAAAATAGGATGATTCAAAATGTTAGAAAGAACTGCAACTATTTATATTGCTTCAAGTGATATCATAATGAAAATTGCCGAAAAAAGGGGGAAAGAAGTGATGATCTTAGAAGATTTATCTTACCCGATAAATCTTGGTCATGACACTTTTTCTCGTTCTGCTGTTGCCTTTGAAAAAATTAAAATACTAAATCAGACTATAAATAATTTCAAAAAAATAGCAGATGAATATCTGGTGGAAAAAATCGAAATATTTGCAACAGCAGCTTTAAGAGAAGCTCTTAATAAAGATTATATTATTTATCAAATAAAAAACAACAATCAACTAAACGTAGAAATTTTTGACAATGTAGAAGAACATCAGATGATCTATCAGGGAATTAGAAACACAAATAAAGAGCTTGAGGGTAATAATCTTTTTGCCTATATTGGAACAGGCAGCCTTGGAGTTGCAGCGGCCGATCAAAACTGTATAATTAAAAATCAGAGTATTACTTTAGGTTCTTTAAAAATTAGTGAGATACTGAGAGGTATCCAGCATAAAACTGATGAGTTCCACATCGTTGTTGATGGATATTTAAGCGGCTATATTTATAATCTTGAACTTTTCCTTAATAAATTTAATATCAACAATTTTTATGCTTCCGGAAAAGAAATTGAATTAATAGCTAAATTAGCAGGTGCTAGAAAAAAATCAAATAATTTTAATATATCGAGAGCTGCCTTTTATCGTCTTTATAATGATGTAAAAAGCAAAACTCCTAAACAGCTGCTGGACAAATATGATCTCGATGAGGTCGAAGCAGAAACTCTGCTGACTTCTATGACAATTTATAAAAATCTTATGAATTTAACTCAAAGCAACCAAATCATTGGAAGTACAGTAACAATCGAAACTGAAGTAATTAGAAATATGCTCTTTGCTGGCCGCAGCACTGATCTAGAAAAACAAAGCTTTAAAAATATTATTGCTTCATCTCGGTCAGTTGCTGAAAAATATCATTATAATAAAAAACATGCAGAAACTATAGAAAAGATTGCTTTAGATATTTTTGATGCCCTAAAAGATCGCTTTCATCTCCCGAAAAAAGAAAGATTGCTGCTGCAATCTGCTGTAATTCTTCATGATATCGGAAAATATATAAATTTAAAAAAACACTATAAACACTCTTATTATTTAATAAATAATAGTGATATTGCAGACTTAAACGATTATGACAAAAATATCATTGCTCATATCGCTCTAAATCACAGCCAGAGTTCAACTACCAATCTTAAAATCAAAAACAACTGTTTTAATGATTATGAGCAAAGAGTTCTCATTGCAAAATTAACTTCAATCTTGAAAATAGCTGATGCCCTTGACAAAAGTCATAAAGAGCCATTTTCGGAAGTTGAAATTGATTTAAAACAAAATGAACTTGTATTAACAATCAATACAGAAAAAGATATCTATTTAGAAAAATGGGCTTTTAATGATAAGTCAAGGATCTTTAAAGAAGTATTTGGAATTGACGTTTCTTTAAATAAAATGAACACATTTATTTAAGAACCAGAAATAAGGGAGTAGGATAAATATGGATCTTGATCAAGAAAAATTTTATTTTAACAAACAGCTTAGCTGGTTAAAGTTTAATCTTAGAGTTCTAGAAGAGGCAGATAAAACTGAAGAAGAAACTCCTCTTCTGGAAAAACTAAAATATCTGGCAATTACAGCCAGCAACCTGGATGAATTTTTTATGGTAAGAGTTGCCCGAATCAAAGATGATATGGAAGCTGGCTATAATGAACAGGATAAATCTGGCTATAGACCAAGAGAATTATTTAGTGAAGTTTCCAAAACTATTCACAGCATTTATGATAAGCAGTACACTTATTTTAGGAAGACAATTAAAAAACTGGAAAATGAAAAAATTTTTCTAAAAAATTATAAAGATTTGAATAGTAAACAGCGTAAGTATGCTAAAAAATACTTTAAGGAAATTATCTTTCCCGTTTTAACACCTGTGGCCATTGATCCAAGCCATCCCTTCCCCTTAATTGCAAATAAAAGTTTGAATCTGGGAGTGCTTCTGGAAAGAAATAGAAGTGATGATGTTTTTTCCAATATTGAAGAAAAAAAAGTTTTTTCAGTTGTCGAAGTCCCTTCCAATCTGCAGAGATTCATTGAAATACCCTCATCTGATAAAAATAATATTTTTATTTGTTTAGAAGAAATTATCAAAGCAAATCTTAACAGACTTTTTAGTGGTAATAAGGTCATTACAGCTGATACTTTTAGAATTACAAGAAATGCAGAAGTGCTATTAGACGAAGAAAGTAAAAACCTATTATCAGAAATGAAGAGATATGTTAAAAGGCGGCGCTGGGGATTTGCAGTAAGACTTGAAATGAATCATGATTATAATGAATACATTTTAAATTTTCTCAAAGAAAAATTGAATCTTTCCGAGGCTGATGTCTATAAAGTTTCAGGTCCTATTAATTTAGGTACATTCATGAGTTTTGCTTCAAAGTTTAATAATCATGACCACTTGAAATTTAAAAAAATTATTCCACAGCCAAATCCACTTATATATAATGCAGATGATGTTTTCGAACTTCTAAAAGAAAAGGACATTATTCTTCACCACCCTTTTGAAAGCTTTGATCCTGTTGTTGAAATAGTTAAGAAAGCAGCTGCAGATCCAAAGGTACTCACAATTAAGCAGACATTATATAGGGTCAGCGGTAATTCTCCTCTGATAGAGCATTTAACCCGTGCTGCTGAAAATGGCAAACAGGTTACGGTGCTGGTAGAGCTTAAAGCAAGATTTGATGAAGAAAAAAATATCGCCTGGGCAAAAAAACTTGAAGAAGCAGGTTGTCATGTTGTTTATGGTATTAAAGGTTTAAAAGTCCACGCAAAGGCACTGCTTATTGTTAGAGCAGAAAAAGAAGGAATTAAACGCTATGTTCACATGAGCACAGGTAATTATAATGATAATACAGCTGAATTATATACGGATATGGCATTAATGACTTCTAAAGATAACTTTGCTAGTGATATTGCAGGTCTTTTCAATCTCCTGACTGGATATTCTAAACCACCGGAATGGAAGCTGATATCTGTTGCCCCACTTGATTTAAAAGAAAAATTTCTTAAATTAATTGAGGCTGAAATTGATAATTCTAAAAATGGATTAAAAGCCAGGATCATTGCAAAGATGAATGCTCTGGTAGATAGTGATATTATAAAAAAACTTTACGAAGCATCTCAAGCAGGTGTAGATATTGAATTGATAGTCAGAGGTATCTGCTGTCTTGTACCTGGAATTGAGGGAGTAAGTGAAAATATTAAAGTAAGAAGCATTATCGGAAAACTGCTTGAACACAGCCGTATTTTCTATTTTGAAAATAACGGCCAACCACTTGTTTTCTTATCAAGTGCTGATTGGCGGCCGAGAAACCTGGAGCGCCGGGTAGAAATTGCTTTCTCAGTTGAAGATAATAAAGAAAAAATTATTGATGTTTTAAAAACAGTTCTTAAAGACAGCAAAAAGGCCCATTTGCTGCAGAAAAACGGTGATTATAAAAAGATAGATGATGGAAACTATTTTGAATCACAGACTGAGCTTCACAGGCTGGCTAAAGCTGCCTTTCAAAAAATAGTTTTAAATAAAGAGTTTAAAGTGCCTCAAGATTATATTTTTTAATCATATTGTTTTTTTATTCTTTTTTTATCTTCTATAGTTTTCTTTTTGTATTTTAACTTCTATTTATTGAAAAGAGGTGTTAATTATTACTTATGCAGCTGTTGATACCTTAAAGTCTATTTCAAAAATAAAAAAATTATAAAGATGGTTAAAAATAGCAGAAAAAAGCTGTCTCTGGATAGTCTATTCACTGAAATAAAGAATGAAAAAGAAACTCTGATTTCAGAATTTGATCTGTTAAATAGAGATGACAAATCCAGCTTTCATCAGCTGAGAAAAGATCTTTAAAAACTGAGATATTAGCTTGAAATTCTTAATGAGATAAATATTATTGAATATGATATTGAAAATTATAAGCAGTTTCAGGATGATCTTGGTGAAATTAAAGATATAGAAGTAATTAGGGAAATCTTAAATAATGACTTTAAATCAGATGATAATGAAAATGTTTTAGATAACCTGAATAAATTTCTTGATAAAGAGCAGAATAAACTAATCGATAAGATATTAAATAATCGCAATCTTTTTATTAGTATAATGGAAAAAAATATTTTCTATTAATTCTTTAATTGAAAATCAGATTATGTTAAGCATTTTTCATCATTTTCAAATCCTTTCTGATAAAATTATAAGTAATAACTGATAAAGCATCTGCATAAATTATGATTAAAATAGAAAAAATAATAAATATTTCGCTCATTTAACTACCGATTTCAGTCCTATTAAATATGGAACTTAAATGGTATTACCTATCAGCTGCTTTATCTAATCAAATGCCAAAACTTCTATAAGGGAGGTTTTATAAATGGCCAAAAAAGTTTTTTATCTTTTAGCTGTAGTTATTATGGCTTTGTCTTTTAACCTTGTCCAAGCAGAAATAGAAGTTGGTGAGTTCCCTCAGAATGTAGAAGATCAGTTTGTATCAGAACCAGAAAATGTAGAAGTGGAAGTCTGGCAGGATGAACTCAATGTCCCCTGGGAACTGATTTTTTTACCCAATTCTAATCGTGCATTATTTAGTGAAAGGGGCGGTAATGTAAAGTTGATTGAAGACGTAAATCTTGTTGAAGAAGCATATTTAACACTCGGACAAAAAGCTCTTGGTGAAGGAGGTCTGATGGGATTAGCTTACCATCCAAACTTTAGTTCAGAAGCATATATTTATGTGATGTACACCTATCAGGGTAGTGATGGAGAAATATACAACAGGGTTTCTCGCTTCGAAGATAAAGGAAACCGTGCAGTTAATGAAGAGATTTTGGTCGAAAAAATACCCGGCAGCAGCAATCACAATGGAGGCAGAATTGCTTTTGGTCCCGATTATAAACTCTATATTACCACCGGAGATACCTTTAATCGAGAAATTGCTCAGGATTTGGATAATTTAGGTGGTAAAATTCTCCGCCTCAACCCAGATGGGAGTATTCCTGAAGATAATCCATTTGCTAATTCTCCTGTTTACAGCCTCGGCCACCGTAATCCCCAGGGACTTACCTGGCATCCGGAGACAGGAGATCTGTTCATCTCAGATCACGGCCCTTCTGGGGAAGATGGATTGAGAGCAAAAGACAGAATAAAAGTGGTCGATGCAGGTGATAATTTTGGCTGGCCCGATAAAATCGGTGCTTTTGATAATTCAGAATATAAAGATCCACTCATAATGTGGGAAAATCCAGTTCCTCCTTCCGGTATAACATTTTATCAGGGTAAATTATATGTCGGAACTTTAAGAAGTCAATCTTTAGTTAGAATTGAATTGAGTAGAGAAAATGATAATTATATTGTTGAAAAAATCGAACATCTCTTTAATGATGGACGAGGCAGCTCAACCTACGGCAGGATCAGAACAGCTGTAAAAGGACCTGGTGGTTATCTTTACTTTTTAACAAACAATCGTGATGGAAGAGGGAATCCCAAAAATAATGATGATAAAATACTGCGCTTTAAAATAGAAGAATAACTTATAAAAAATATAAATAACTAGAAGCTAAAATAATTGCTGAAGCCCCTTCTGCATTGAAAACAGAAGGGGCTAAATTTTTTAATATAAATATTTTTTTCAGTATTTCACTCAGTATATTTATGACAGTTTTTCAAATCCCTCTCCTGGCCTTCTTCCAATTCAAGCAAATATTCTCCCGTTTTTTTCAGGTTTTTCAGCTTAACCCGGTAATGGACATAGTAACCTTTCTTTTCTCCCATTACCAGATCTGCATCCCTTAAAATTTTTAAATGCTGTGATACTGCAGATTTTGAAATTCCGAGCCTTTTTGCCAGAGCACCTACACAAAAATTTTTCTGCAGAAGCAGTTCGATAATCTTAAATCTGTTCTCATCAGCTAATGCTTTTATAACTTTCAAAGTTTTATCCATATATTTCACCATCTTTCAGCAGCTGTTTCTCTACCAGTTCCCCATAAAGTTGATTCTCCTCCATTAACTCCTGGTGATTACCAACTGCAGCCAGTCTACCTGCTTCCATGACCCCAATCCTCGCTGCTTTCTTTAATGTCGCAAAGCGATGTGCAATCATAAGTACGGTTCTTCCAGCAAGCAGTTCTTCCATAGCTTCCTGGATCATATTTTCTGTATAGGCATCTACACTCGATGTTGCTTCATCTAAAATTAAAATATCAGGATCATTGATCAAAGCTCTGGCAAAGGAGAGCAGCTGTTTCTGACCTCCAGAAAGTTTAACGCCTCCCTCACCAACTTTGGTATGATAGCCTTTAGGCATATTTTTGATAAACTGATGGGCATTTATCTTTTGGCAGACCTCTATCACCTCAGTCTCTGTCAACTCCGGGTTAGGATAGCAAATATTCTCCAAAATCGTGCTGTCAAATAAAAATACATTCTGAGGGACAACCGCAATTTTTTGGCGCAAAGAATTAAAAGCTATATCCTTGATATTTATGCCGGATAACAGTATCTCCCCCTCATCTGCATCATATAATCTGCTCATAAGTTTAGCTGCGGTTGATTTGCCAGCACCTGTTGGACCAACAAGTGCAAAGACTTCCCCTGCATCGATTTTCAAATTGAAATTATCAATCACCTTTTCTTTATCATAAGCAAAAGAAACATTTTTAAACTGAATTTCGGCTTTAAAATCACTATCTAACTCTATTTTTTGCTCAGATTCCTGGAGGTTCTTCTCGATGGACATAAAGTGATGAATTCTATCCAGTGCTGCTCCTGCTGATTGATAAGTATTATAAACCTGACTCATATCAGCCAGAGGAGCAAAAAATCTCCTGACATAACCCATAAAAGCAATGATAATTCCAATCGAAACCGCTCCACTGATTACCAGATAACCACCATATGCTAAAACAACTGCTTCTCCCAAGACTTTACTTAATTCCATAAGAGGAAAGAGCAGAGCAAAATAGGAAGCGGCTGCAAGATTGGCCTTTAAATTCTTCCAGCTTAATTTTTTAAACTCACCTGAATTCTGTGCTTCTCTATTTAAAGCCTGGATGAGCCTGATTCCGGATAAGTTTTCTTCCACATCTGCATTTAGCTCTGCCAGTCTTTCGCGCACCTCACGATATGCATTTCTCATTCTTTTACCCAAGAATTTGACCGATAAAAATGTAAAAGGGATTACTATAAAAGCAGCTAGAGCCAGTTTTATATCCAGCATCAGCATGATAATCACTATACCTGTGACCGTAAAAAAATCGTTTAATAGATGGATAAAACCCGTGGAAAGCAGGTCAGATAGTGCATTGACATCATGTGTAACAGCTGACATGATATCACCTGTATTTTCTCTGCTGTAAAATCTTAGCGAAAGACCCTGTAGATGTTTATAGAGGTCTTCTCTGATCTCTCCGATGATCTGTTGGCCAATATAATTAGCAAGATAAGTCTGATGATAAGAAAAAAACCAGTAGACCCCATATGATAATACAAGTAAGATAAAGATAATATTAAGTCCCTGCAGATCACCCTGAGCTATGTAGCTATCAACAGCAACTTTGGTCAGATAAGGCCCTGCAAGGGAAGCCGCACTCACCATCAGCATCGCAACTACAGCCAGCACAATTTTCTTGTAATACTTTTTTAAATATGTAAATAAGAATTTAATTAAATGTTTATCCAATCGTTTTAAAGAAAATTCTTCTTCTCCACCTGAAGTTATTCTTCTGCCGAATCCACCTCTCATTCTAAATCACCTACTTCTGCTTCATAATTTTTCCTGACTGTTCTTCCTTCCCCAGCATCCAACCCAGTTTCACTTTCAACAAAATTATGCTGCAGCTCGGCGAAAAAGCCTTTTTCCTCCAGCAATTCTTGATAGCTTCCTGTTTCTATTATTTCTCCATCTTTAAGCACAATAATTTTATCGGCATTTTTGACTGTCCAGAGACGGTGGGCTATAACAAAAGTTGTTCTGTTTTTCATAATCTTATTTAAAGCAGCATTCATTTTCTGCTCTGTAGCTGCATCAACACTGGAAGTTGGTTCATCTAAAATCAAAATAGAGGGATCGGTTAAGAGTACTCTGGCCACAGCCAGCCTCTGTTTCTGCCCTCCGGATAATTTTACTCCTCTTTCTCCAATCGGGGTTTCATAACCCAGGGGAAGTGATTCGATAAAATCAGCTATTTGAGCTGTTTGAGCAGCCTGCTTGATTTCTGCGATATCTGCTTCTGGTTTTCCATAAGAAATATTTTCTTTTATAGAAGCTGCAAATAAAAAGGTGTGCTGCATCACTATTCCGATCTCTATTCGAAGGCTGTCTAAGCTTAGATTTTTAATATCTTTCCCATCGATCAATATTTGTCCCCGACTCGGATCATAAAAGCGGGGCAGCAGGTGGAGCAGGGTTGTTTTACCTGCTCCGGTTGGCCCAACAACAGCAACCGTTTCGCCTGCTTTGATCTCCAGGTTTATATTTTTTAATACTTCTCTCCCCTTTTGATAGGCAAAATATATGTTTTTATATTCTACATCACCTTTAACTTTTTTTAAAACTTGAGCATGCTCGACCTCTTTGACATCTGATTTTCTATCCAGAACATTAAATATCCGTTCGGCCGAAGCTGCAGCCTGACTGCCAAAACTGATCAGCATCCCGGTCTGCCTCACCGGCCTGAGCAGCATCGAAATATAACTGATAAAAGCTGCAAGCATTCCTAATGAGATTTCCTGACTGATCACCAACCGGCCACCATACCAGATAATCAGAGCGGTTCCCAATCCCATAAAAAAATTAACGTAGGGCATCCAGAAAGCAGATACTTTAGCTGCTTCAAGATTTTTAGAGATGTATCTGTTATTTTCTTTTTTAAATTGCTCTTCTTCAAATTTTTCTCTGCCAAATAGTTTGATAACTTCAATTCCAAGAAAGTTCTCCCTCAAGAGATGAGTCAAAGCTGCATATGACTTTCTTACCATTTTGAACATCGGCCTTACTCTTTTTGCATAAATATACATCCCGAAGATCATTAATGGCAGCATCAAAAGGTAGATCAAAGCAAGCCTGTAGTCCCAGCTCATAATAATAACAAAAATACCGATGATGGTCAGCACATTTGAAGATATATAGACACTGCCGCGGCTGAAAAACTGCTTCAATGTATCTGCATCAGCAGTTAATCTGGACATAAGATCACCGGTCTGGGCACTGTCAAAAAAAGAAAAAGAAAGTTTATTTAAGTGATTATAGAGATCGACCCTTAAATCATGGATAATATTTTGAGCTATGTATTCTGATAAATAACTTTTTGCAAAATCAAAAATACCTTTGATTAAAACCGTCAAAATCATGAGAACTGCAAGCAGCCAGAGCCGCTCTATCTCCCCACTGATTATGTAATTGTCGATACCCTCTCTGATCAAATATGGTGGAAGCAAACCCATAATAGTTGAGACAACAACTGCAGCAGAAGCAAATATTAATTTTAATTTATGGTTTAATGCATACGTAAAAAGTCTTATTATGGTATGCTGTTTCTTTGCTTGTCTCATTCTATCCCCTTTCTTTTTTGCTTATTATTTATATTTTAATTAAGTAAATACTAATTTAAATTATAACATACTTAATTAAAAAAGCAAAAAATTTTAAAACTCATAAATTTTGTAAACAAAAAATAATACCGGATACAAAAATAGATTTGTACCCGGTAAATAACGATTTTTAAAAGATACTTATTGTCAGGAGTAAGCATATAGCTTTATTTTTTTACTTCCCTGTCTGTGCAGCAAGATCGATACTATCTGATTTATAGCTATTTATGCCTCTTGAATAATTCTTTTCTAATTTGAGCAGGTGTGATTCCTCTTTCCACAAGCAGAACTAACATATGATAAACCAAATCCGAACTTTCATAAACTAATTCCTCTTCCGGTTCATTTTTGGCAGCTATAATAACTTCTGCTGATTCTTCCCCTATCTTTTTAAGTATCTTATCTATCCCCTTTTCAAAAAGATAGGAAGTATAAGATTCTTCAGGCATTTCTTCTTTTCTGCTTAAAATCAGCTCATAGAGATTATCAATAACATTTTCTTCAGCAAAATCTATCTCGATATTTTGGGCTGCAATTTCTTTCTGATTCATTTCTGCCGCTTTTGCATCTGTGTCCTCAGCAATTTTTCGGTAAAAACAAGAAGTCTCACCTGTGTGACAGGCCGGTCCGGCCGGATCAACCAAAAAGAGTATGGTATCCTGATCACAATCATAAAAAATTTCTTTTATCTCCTGAGTATTGCCTGAGGTTTCACCTTTATGCCATAATTCCTGACGTGAACGGCTGTAAAAAACAGTTTCACCTTTTTCCAAGCTTAATTTAAGTGATTCTTCGTTTACATAAGCCAGCATCAGAATATCCTTAGTCTCAGCATCCTGCACAACTGCAGGCATCAGTCCCTGTTCATTGTATTTAAAATCGATATCATCCAATTTATCTATAATTTCTAGCACTAAACCACCTATCCTTTCTCAAACACCAATTTCTATAATATTAATTATTAATCAAAATTTAAACAATATTTATTCTTCAGCTTCAATTCTAACCGGAATATCTGCCTTCTCCAGCTCGGCCTTTACATCTTTAATAGCAATTTCTCCAAAATGAAAAATAGAAGCAGCCAGAGCTGCATCTGCACCGGTATTTTTGAAAACCTCAATAAAATGCTGGATAGCACCTGCACCACCAGAAGCGATTACGGGAATATTTACCGCTTCAGTAACAGCTTTCAGCATTTCTATATCAAAACCATCTTTTGTACCATCTGTATTAATACTTGTTAATAATATTTCACCAGCACCTAGAATTTCTAATTCTTTCACCCATTCAATCAAATCGATCCCAGTTTCTTTGCTGCCACCACTGATAAAAATCTCCCAGCCTTCTCCATTATCTCTCTTTGCTGCATCTACTGCACCTACAATACACTGGGATCCAAATTTGATAGCTCCCTCTCTAACAAGTGAAGGATTCCTGACAGCTGCTGAATTAACAGATACTTTATCAGCACCAGAACGTAAAATTAACTGCATATCTTCTACTGTCCTAATACCCCCACCAACAGTAAGTGGTATAAAAACTTCTGCAGCAACCTTTTCTACCAGCTCTGCAAGTGTTTTCCTTTTTTCCTTAGTTGCTGTTATATCCAAAAAAACAAGCTCATCTGCACCAAAATCATTGTATTCGCGTGCTGATTCAACAGGATCACCTGCATCTATTAAATCTACAAAATTAACCCCTTTAACAACTCTACCATCTTTGATATCAAGACAGGGGATTATTCTTTTTTTAAGCATTTTTATCACCCAATTTCTTAATTACTTCTTTTAAATTAATTTTTTCTTGATATATAGCCTGGCCTGTGATTGCACCATAAAAGCCAAGCTCATCCAATTTATATAATTCTTCAGCAGAACTAATTCCACCAGATGCAATAATACTTAAGTCTGTTTCTTCCTGCAGCTTTTTTAGACCTTCTAAATCAGGACCAGCAAGCATACCATCTCTTGCAATATCAGTATATAAGATATATTTTACTCCAATTGCTTCGATCTCTTTTGCAAAATCCAGCATATCTTTGCTGCTCTCTTCTTTCCAGCCAGAAGCTGCAACCTTACCATCACGGGCATCTATGCTTATCAAAATACTATCGGTCCCAAATTCTTTTATAAATTCTCCGATCAAAGTTGGGTTTTTAAGTGCGAGAGTCCCGATAATAACCCGCTCAACTCCAAGTTCAAGAATCTTCACAAGATCTGCCCTGTTTCTAATACCACCACCGGTTTGGATTTTCAAATCTGTGTTTTCTGCAATTTTCTTGATCACATTAAGATTCCTGCTTTCCCCAGCACAGGCACCATCAAGGTCAACTAAATGCAGCCATTCAGCACCCTGGGCTGAAAATTCTTCAGCAACCTTAAGCGGATTTTTGCTATAAACTGTTTTTTTATCAAAATCACCCTGTTCTAATCTAACAACTTCTCCTTCTTTTAAATCTATTGCCGGCAGCACAATCATCTATAACAACTCCCTGAAATTTTCTAAAAGTTTAATCCCATTATCTCCACTTTTCTCTGGATGAAACTGAAATCCGATTACATTATCTTTTTTTACAACAGCTGGTACAGTAGTGCCATAACCAACCACAGCCAACACATCATCTGTTACTTCTTCCAACTGATAGGAGTGGACAAAATAAAAATGAGGACTTTCAGGTAATCGTTTAAAAAGATCATCATTTTTCAAAATTTCTAACTGATTCCATCCCATATGTGGAATTTTATATTCTGTTTCCATTTTCACTACATTTCCCTTCAAAAGGCCCAGACCTGCTGTTTTTTCATCTTCAAAACCCCATTCAAAAAGCAGCTGCATTCCAAGACAAATTCCCAAAAAAGGTTTACCTGTATCTACAAATTTATTTATAAAGTCAATAAAGTTATGGCTTTCAAGGCGCTTTGCAGCTCCAGGAAAGGCACCAACTCCAGGAAGTACTAGCCCATCAAATCTATCAATAAGCTCTAAGTTACCTTCAGTAATAATCTCAGCTTCTTCTCCAATATATTCCAGAGCTTTATATATACTGTTTAAATTTCCAGCTCCATAATCAATTATTGCTATCATTTAGAGCACGCCCTTTGTCGAAGGTATTTTATCTGATTCGATTTTAACCGCTTTTTTAAGAGCCCTTGCAAGTGATTTAAATACTGCTTCAATCTGGTGATGACAATTATCTCCGTGTAAAATTTCAGTGTGAAGTGTAATTCCCATATTAAATGCAAAGGCACGCAAAAATTCTACTACCATTTCTGAGGGGAAATCTCCTACCATTTCTCTGGTAAATGGAAGGTCCTGATAAAGATAGGGTCTTCCGCTAATATCTACAACAGTTCTAACAAGTGTTTCATCAAGTGGAACTAAGGCACTGCTAAACCTGCGTATACCTTTTTTATCACCAAGAGCCGAGGCAAATGCCTTGCCTAATGCAATACCTGTATCTTCTATAGTATGGTGTTCATCTACTTCCAAATCTCCTTTAACAGATATTTCAATGTCAAATTCCCCGTGTCTGGAAAGCTGCTCCAGCATATGATTAAAAAAACCTAAACCTGTTTTAAAATCTCCCTTACCTTCTCCATCTAGATTAATACTAACTATAATTTCGGTTTCTGCTGTTTTCCTCTGTTCTACTGCTACGCGATCTTTAGTCATACTTCTCACTCCTCTTAATTTTGCTGTCTAAAATTTTCTAAAACATCCAAAACAGCATCATTCTCTTCCGGACTTCCGATGGTAATTCTAACTGCCGGAGGCTCAGAATTATATGTTCTTATTTTTATCCCTTTATCATTTAACATTGATTTGAATACGTGTGTTTTCTCACCTTCTAAATATATAAAGTTAGCCTGAGAGGGAAAAACTTTCCAGTAATCATAATCAGCTAGCTGTGCAAATACTCGTGCTCTCTCTGACTTGATTAATTCAATTCTCTGCTTAATAATTTCATCATTCTTTAATATTAAACAGCCAATTATATCCGTAAGACTGTTTAGATTATATGGTTTAAGCACTTTTTTTAGTTCCTCGATAAGAGCTTTACTTCCATATATATATCCGAGCCTGATTCCTGCAAGGCCAAATGCTTTTGAGAAAGTTCGTGTTACAGCAAGATTGCTATAATCGCTGACTTCCTGCATCAGGTCTTCATTACTGAAATCAGCATAGGCTTCATCAACCAGAACTAATCCACTAAAATAATCGGCTAATTTTAAAATTAGATCTTTATCTATAACTTCACCAGTCGGATTATTTGGTGAACAAAGAAAAATTATTTTTGGTTTAAATTCATCTATTTTCTCCTTTAAGATTTCAAATTTGAATTGATCATTTAGTGGGATTTCTTTATATAATCCCCCGCTCAATCTGGTGAAATATTCATACATTGAGAATGTAGGTGCCTGGGATAAGACGACATCTCCAGTTTCAACAAAAGTCCTGATCAGCATATCAAGCAGCTCATCAGAGCCATTCCCTGCTGCTACCTCCTCAATCGAAACCTCTTTTTTTAATTCTCTGCTTAAATAATCAGCTATTGTTTGATGCAGTTCTTCTGAATAAATTTCTGGATAACGGTTGATATCCCTTTTTTCAAATTCTTTTTTGAATTCACTTTTTATTTTATCAGGCAGATCAAAAGGAGATTCATTACCAGCCAGGTTTATTTTTACTTCAAAATTATCTTTTTCACCCTGATAGGGAGAAATCGCCTTTATTTCAGGCCTAAGCATATCTTTAATACTCAATTTATTCACCCTTTTCTGTTCTTATTCTAATAGAGTTTGCATGAGAGTCAAGCCCTTCACCTTCTGCAAGACAGATCACATCTTCACTGACCTCTTTTAAGGCTTCTCTACTGTAGTACATAAATCCAGAATATTTCACAAAATCACGAACCGATAAAGGTGAAAAAAATCTGGCAGTAGAATTTGTCGGTAAAACATGATTTGGTCCTGCATAATAGTCTCCTATTGGTTCTGGAGTGTATTCACCTAAAAAGATTGATCCCGCGTTTTCAACTGATGGTAATAATTCGAAAGGCTTTTTAACAGATAATTCAAGATGTTCTGGTGCAACTAAATTAATCATCTCAATCGCTTCCTGCTTGTTATTGACCTCGATCATCAAACCATAATTTGTAAGAGATTCCTCTATAATTTCTTTTTTGCTCATATCTTTAATCTGTTTTTCCAGTTCTGCCTCAACTTTTTTTATTAAATCTGAAGAATCAGTCACCAGTATTGAGGATGCTAATGGGTCATGTTCTGCCTGGCTCATCAGATCAGCTGCAATATATGCCGGGTTAGAATCTGCCTCAGCCATAATCATAATTTCACTCGGGCCAGCAATCATATCTATTTTGACCTGTCCAAATACCAGCTCTTTAGCCATTGATACATAAATATTGCCGGGTCCAACTATAATATCAACAGCAGGTATTGTCTCTGTACCATATGCTGCAGCTGCAACTGCCTGGGCACCACCAACTTTATAAATACTGTCAGCACCCGCTATTTTTGCAGCGGCAAGGATCACAGGACTCACCTCACCATTTTCATCAGGTGGTGTAAGCATGATAATTTCTTCCACACCTGCCACCTTTGCTGGTATAACTGTCATCAATACAGAAGAAGGATAAGCGGCTCTACCACCTGGTACATAAACAGCTGCCTTTTTTAAAGGTCTGCAGACCTGGCCTGTAATAATTCCTGGCTTTTTCTGTTTCTGCCAAGAACTGCTTTTTTGTTCGGAGTGAAAATCTTCAATATTTTCAGCAGCATTTTCTAAAGCGGTTATAAAATTATTATCAACCTCAGCATAACCTTTATCTATCTCTTCTTGAGTAACTTTTAATTCAGATGAAAGAAATTTAATTCCATCAAATTTCTCCGTATATTCCAGTACAGCCTTATCACCATTTTCTCTAACATTTTTCAATATATCAACTGCTGTTTTCCTATATTTTTCTAAATTATTTCCACTGCGGCTCTCCAGAAGTTTTTTTACTTCACCAACATTCTTTCTGCCATCTTTAATTTTTTTAAGCATCGCTTTCCTCCCCGTTAACAACACTATCTAAAGCTTCTATAATTTTTGATATCTCAACTTGTCTTGTTTTCATGCTAACCTTATTTACAACCAGTCTTGCCGAAAGATCCCTTATGTTCTCATAAACAATTAAGCCATTTTCTTTTAATGTTCTACCTGTTTCTACTATATCAAGAATGGTATCAGCAAGTCCAGTTAATGGTGCAAGTTCTATAGAACCATTAAGCTTAATTATCTCTACAGGCTCTCCTTTGCTTTTAAAATATCTGCGTGTAAAATCAGGATATTTAGTAGCAACTTTTCTTTCTAATAATGTATCATGGCGGTCAGGTAAGCCTGCAAGTGCAAACTGACAGACACCATATCCTAAATCAAGCACTTCATATAAATCTCTATTTTCTTCCAAAAGTGTATCTTTTCCAACAATTCCAAGATCAGCTGTACCATATTCCACATAAATTGGA
>CAZYRX010000019.1:0-34509 GCA_964649895.1 uncultured Halanaerobium sp. | reverse complement strand
AGTAGCGGACTCCAAATCCGTTGGTTGCGGGTTCAATTCCTGCCTCCCCTGCCAATTAAATATAATAATAGTTTAATATGCTGATGTAGCTCAATTGGTAGAGCAGCTCACTTGTAATGAGCAGGTTACCAGTTCAAGTCTGGTCATCAGCTCCATTGATATTTAGGAAGTCGAAATTTCGGCTTCTTTTTTAATGTCTAGATACTTATTTAATCTTTCATTATTTGCGGCATCTATATTTGAATGTTATAATAGGTTGAGGAAGTGGTTAACTTGGCTAATAAATACCGCCATAATAAAATAAAACAGGAACATACGATTATCGAAGATGTACTGCCGATGTTAGAAGATATTGCTTTATCAAGATTGATAAAAAGCATTATTCCCGGCCGCATTAACCGCCGCAAGGGAAGTGGAGTCCCAGCATATATACAGTTAAAATATAATACTCAAAGTGGGATTAAATTAATTGCTAAAAACAGTGAATCATTACAGGAAATTTTTGTTGTTACTGATTATCCAGATAAAACGATGAAATATCTAAAAAAATTAGATTTTATAAAATGATTTTATCTTGACAATAACGCTTTATTTATATATAATATCTTTTGTTAACATCGGGCTATGGCGCAGCTTGGTAGCGCGCTACACTGGGGGTGTAGAGGTCTCCGGTTCAAATCCGGATAGCCCGACCATTTAAGTATTTAAAAGCCCTCAGGGGCTTTTTTCTAGTTATAGACCAATAAAATTAAATCAAAAAGAGGAGTAAAAATGATAAAATATTCTTTAATGACACTTGGCTGTCCAAAAAACGAAGTAGACAGTCAGCATATGCACGGTTTTTTAAACAAAGAAAATGATTTTAAATATACAGAAAATTTCAAAGATGCAGAAGTAATAATTATTAATACCTGTGGTTTTATACAGGATGCAAAAGAAGAATCGATTGAAACAATACTGACAGCTTTAGAGTATAAAAATGAATACAATTGTAAATCTGTAGTTGTAACTGGATGTTTAACCCAGCGTTACAGTGAACAATTAGAAAATGATATTCCGGAAATTGATGCGGTTTTAGGAACCTCTAATTTCGATAAGATTGCTGATGTTGTGAGAGATAGTTTAAAAGGTAAGAATTCTGGAGGTATAGATACTGCAGGATTTGAATACAGTTCAACACTGCCTAGACAGATCGATAACAATGTTTTCTCTTATCTTAAAATTGCAGAGGGATGCAGCAACAACTGTACTTACTGCAGTATTCCTCAGATTCGCGGGCCATTAAAAAGCAGAAGCATCGCTGATATCGTAAGAGAAGCAGAAAATATCGCCGAATCAGGTATCAAAGAAGTAATTTTAATTGCTCAGGATACCGCTCAATATGGAGTTGATATCTACGGTAGATCTGCATTAGCACCTCTTTTAAGAAAACTTGCAGATATTGATGGAATTGAATGGATCAGAGTGCTTTACAGTTATCCCGAATTTTTAACAGAAGAAATTATAGAGACCATAGCTGAAGAGCCTAAAGTCTGTAATTATCTTGATATTCCTATCCAGCATTCATCAAGCAAAATAAGAAAATTGATGAACCGCAAAGGAGATAAGCAAGCTATCGCTAATATTATAAATATGATAAGAAATAAAATTCCGGATGTAAAATTACGCACTTCTTTAATTACCGGATTCCCGGGAGAAAGTGAAGAAGACTTTAATAATTTAAAAGAATTTGTTAAAGAGATGGAGTTCGATAGATTGGGAGTTTTCGAATTCTCCAGAGAAGAAGGTACTGCAGCTTATAATCTGCCTGATAGGGTAGCTGCTGAAGTCAAGAAAAAGCGTAAAGATCAGATTATGGATATTCAAACCGAAATATCTTTAAATAAAAACAAAGATTTACTGAATAAGACTTTAGAGGTCATTATAGAAGCTAAAGATGAAGAATACTATACAGCTAGATCTAGATTTGATGCACCAGAGATAGATAATTTAATATATATTCCTATCAATCAAAATCTTAATATAGGGGGGATCTACGAAGCTGTTATCCAGGAAGCATTCCATTATGAACTGAAAGGGGAGATAAAAAATGAATCTACCAAATAAGCTGTCTACTTTAAGAATTTTAATGGTTCCAGTAATAATAATACTTTTATTTTTGAATAATTTTGTTGGTGATTTATCAGCTTTGATTCTTTTCATAATAGCTGCACTTACTGACAAGTATGATGGTTATTATGCAAGAAAATATGATATGATAACTGCACTCGGAAAAATACTTGATCCTCTAGCAGATAAACTTTTGATATATGGTGTCTTAATTGCTTTTGTACAGCTCGGTAAAATTACAGCCTGGCCGGTTATTATAATTATTGCACGGGGACTTGCAGTAACCGGATTAAGGGTTGTAGCTGCTGATCAGGGTTCTGTGATTGCTGCAAGTATGTGGGGTAAGGTTAAAACTACAATCCAGATAATTACCGTTATCGCACTGATTATAGATCCTTTAATAATCAATTTACCTTATGCTTTGATTATGACTCTAGTCTGGGCAGCAGTATTGATCACAATTTATTCTGGTTATAAATATTTTGCTGGTGCAGAAGTTGACTATTCATAAATCCACAGCTGGGAGGATAAAGTATGCTGAACAAAATCAATCATTTTTTTAGCAGCGGCTTTTATAGTGGTCACCTGCCATATGCACCAGGTACCTGGGGATCTCTTCTTATGATTATTCTTGTTTTTTTATTTCCGGTTCTCAATAATTTTTATTTGATTTCTGCTTTAACAATAGGTGGTATTGCAGTTGCTAATTATGAAGAGCGGATGACTGGAATTAAAGATGATAAAAGAATTGTCATAGACGAAATGGCAGGTCAGCTCTTAACCTTTTATACCTTAAAGATCACAGCTCCTGTTTTAATTGGTGGATTCATACTTTTTAGAGTATTTGATATAACAAAACCCTGGATTATTGATAAAGTACAGGGACTTCCATCAGGTTTGGGAGTAATGGCTGATGATGTACTTGCAGGTGTTTTTTCACTTGCTATATTGAAAATAATAATTTACTTTATATAATTACTTTAATCGACCCTTTGTGGTCGATTTTATTTTCTTTAAATGATATAATAATGATGAGGTGAAAATATTGGACACAGCAATTATAGCTACAGGTTCTGAGCTGCTCTCAGGTTATGTAATTGACAGCAATTCAAAATTTATAGCTGAAAATTTACGAGAGTTAGGTTTTACAGTTAGAGGGATTTATCTTTCTGATGACAGAAAAGATGATATTATTCGGATGATAAATACTGCATCAGAAAATGCAGATATTATTATTATAACAGGAGGACTTGGTCCTACAGAAGATGATTTGAGCAGAAATGCACTGGCAGAAGCTCTTAATAAGGAGCTTATCTATTCAAAGAGAATAGAAAAAAAGTTAAAAGATTTTTTCGCGGAAAGAAGTTACACGATGACTGACAACAATTTGCGTCAGGCATATGTTCCCGAGGGAGCAGAAACAATAAACAATGATAATGGTACTGCTCCTGCATTGAAAATATCTGAAAATGGAAAATTATATTACCTGCTTCCTGGTGTTCCCAGAGAGATGAAAGCTATTTTCAATAAATATATAATAAGCGATCTGCTTGATCTTTCTGATAAAAAAATCTTCTATAGAGAATATAATTTTATAGGAATAGGTGAGTCTTCACTTGAAAACAGGGTTAAAGAGCTTGATTTTGACGATAGGCTTGCTATAAGTTATCAGGCTGCTAAAGGCCAGGTAAAGATGCGTCTAAAAAGCACTACAGAAAGAGCAGAGGGAAATGAGATAGAAAATATTCTATTAGAGGCAGATAAAATAATCAAAGAAAATTTAGATGAATTTTTGATAAGCAGTGACAGCCGTGAAATCCTGGATGTTTTTTATGATGAGATTACTAAAAGTGGATTAAGTATATCTACAGCAGAATCTTTTACAGGTGGACTGATTGCTGAACGACTAACTCAAAAAGAAGGTAGTTCTAATTATTTTAAAGGTTCAATAGTCGCATATAATAATCAGATAAAAACTGACGTTCTGAATGTTGATCAAGAAATAATAGAAAAACATGGTGCAGTTAGCAGAGAATGTGTAGAAGCAATGGTGGTCAATACAGCTGATATATTTAAAAGTGATATTGCTGCAGCTGCAAGTGGGGCGGCCGGTCCAGAAGGGATAGAAGGTAAAAAAGCTGGAACAATGCATCTTGCAGTTAAATTTAAAGATACAATTAAACACATCGAGCTGCATAAAAATTACGGCCGAGATCTCAATAGATTTTACGCATCTCAGATAATTTTATTTGAGATTATAAAGCTTTTAAAAAATAATTAAGTATTTTATTCATCAGTCACTTTCGAGGAGGAAAAAAATGATTAAAAAATCTAGACTATTAATTATTCTTTTGATTTTATTAATACCACTTACATTAACTGCTGTACCCGTACTCGCTGTAGAGAATAATGATCAAAATCCAAGTAATTTATTTTCTGAAGCAGTGAATTATTATTTTGAGCAGGACTACAGCAGAGCAGCTGAACTTTTTGCTCAACTTTTGGAGTTTGACAATTTAGATGATCAATTAAGGACAGATGCTTTATATTATTCTGCACTTACAGCCGTTAATAATTATGATACAGCTACTGCCTTAAGTAATTTAAGAGAGCTTGAACAAATGAATTATCAATCAGGTAGGCTTTACTGGAATATAGGTGAGCTATTTTTGAACAAAGATGGACAGTTTGATAGTGCTGATTTAGATAGAGCTTTAGAATATTTCGATAAGGCATCTGAGCTGGGTTTTAATCAAACTGCTTTTAAAAGAGATTATGCTTATGCATACAGAGAATCGGGAGAACTTGATAAGGCAGAAAGCATCTATCTAGAGATAATTAATAATAATCCAAATCCAAGTGCCCAAGATTATATCAACACTGCAAGAATTATGGAAAAACAGGGTAAACTCGTTAAAGCTGTAGAGTATTATGAAACAGCATTGAGAAAAGATATCTCAGGAGGAGCTATTTATTTAAATCTAGCGAATCTTTACTATGATTTAGGACAGTACAATTCAGCAGTTGATATCTATAAACAGGGTATTAAAATGCGGCCTAATTTCACCCCTTATCATATTGGTTTAGCTGAAAGTTATATTGCCTTAGAAAATTATAGTCTGGCTGAAGATTCTCTTCTAAAAGCTGTTGAATTAAATTCAAAAGGATATTACAGTTATTATCTACTTGGTCTCGTAAACAAAGAAAGAGGAGAATATACTCAGGCTTTTAAGTATTTGGATGAATCTTTAAAGAACAATCCAGATTATGTTAAAGCATATTTAGCTGAAGGCCAGATTCACCTGGCTAATCAAGATTATTATAAAGCAATTTCTAGTTTTTTGATGGCAGTTGAAAAAAATGAGGAATATGCAGAAAGCCGTTATTATTTAGGCCTCGCTTACTACAGGGCAGAAATGTACGAGGCAGCCAGAGCTCAATTGAGAAAAGCACTGCATATTGCTGACACATATAGTGAAGCAAGAGAACTGCTGGATATCATCGAAGCTAGGTAATCTATCTAAAACCATTAAATTGAGGTGTTAATTCAATGCGTCTTTTTATTGCAGTAGATATAAGTGAAAGAAGTAGAGAACTTATCGAAAGAAAAGTAGAGATTCTAAAAAAATCTTTTGATTCAGATTTAAAATGGGTTGACAAAGAAAACTGGCATCTGACAATCAAATTTTTGGGTGATTGTGATGAAGATAAAAAGCAGCAGATCATTGAAAAAATGAAAAATATCAATAAAAAATCTGAAATTAATTATATCCAGTTTAGCAAAATTAATGCTTTTCCAAACCCAAAAGAGGCTAAAGTGATTTATCTTGAAACAGCTAAAGGGAGTGAATTTCTCAAAGAACTGAACCATATTTTAGAAATTGAAATGGCTAAACTTGATTTTGAAAAAGATGAGAGGGAATTCATCCCCCATCTTACTCTGGCCCGCAGTAAAAATAATGGAGAAATTAATATTAAATCTAATTTTTTGAAAAATGATTTTATAAATATTTTTTCATTTATTAATTCATTTAGTTTATATGAAAGCAGATTAAGCAGTGATGGCCCAGAATATATTGAATTATTTACCAAAAAATTGAAATAAAGTTTGCAAAATAAAAACATTTGTTCTATAATTATATTAAAGACAAAAATTGCAGTTAAAATCAATATAAATTTGGGGAGGAAGATAATATTGGTAACAAAAGATAAAGAAAAAGCACTTGATATGGCCGTAAAAAGAATAGAAAAACAATTTGGTAAAGGTTCTATAATGAGGCTTGGAGATTCAACCAAGCTGAATGTCGAAGCTATACCTACAGGAGCACTACCACTTGATTTAGCACTGGGAGTTGGTGGTATTCCACGCGGAAGAATTATCGAGCTATATGGTAATGAATCTTCTGGTAAAACAACTCTTGGCCTTCATATTATTGCTGAGGCGCAAAACATGGATGGTATTGCAGCTTTTATTGATGCTGAACATGCACTTGATCCCAAATATGCTAAAAACCTTGGGGTAAACATAGATAATTTATTGATTTCTCAGCCTGATAGTGGTGAAGAAGCACTAGAAATCACAGAGGCACTGGTAAGAAGTAATGCAATAGACTTAATTGTTATTGACTCAGTGGCTGCTCTGGTTCCAAAAGCAGAATTAGAAGGAGATATGGGAGACTCTCATATGGGTCTGCAGGCCAGATTGATGTCTCAGGCAATGCGGAAACTATCTGGTGCAATAAGTAAATCTAAAACTTCCTGTATTTTCATAAATCAAATAAGAGAAAAAATCGGAGTTATGTTCGGTAACCCAGAAACAACACCAGGTGGTAGAGCACTCAAGTTCTATTCTTCAGTTAGAATAGAAATGAGAAGATCTAAAACCATTAAAGATGGTGATAAGTTAATCGGAAGTACAGCTAAAGTAAAAGTAGTTAAAAACAAAGTAGCAGCACCTTTTAGAAATGCTGAATTTGATATTATGTATGGTACAGGAATATCGCGAGCCGGATGTGTGCTTGATCTTGGTGTAGAAACCGAAATTGTTGACCGAGCCGGGTCATGGTATTCTTATGGTGATGTGAGGCTGGGACAGGGTAGAGAAAATTCTAAGGATTTCTTAAAAGATAATCCTGAAATTTTAGATAAAGTTGAAAAAGAAATCAGAGCCAGAGTTGGTTTGGTAGATGAAGAACTTGAGGAAAAAGTGGAAGAAAAAGAAGAAAAAGAAAATGAAAAAGATGAATAAAAATATCTGCAAATTAATTTAAAAATAGAAAGAGGATAATACTATAATGGATGATGAACAGTTTATTGAAGCTAGAAACAAAGCATTTCATCTTTTAAGCTATCGAGAAAGAACAATAAAAGAAATGAGAGATCGTTTAAAGAAGAAAGATTTTTCTGCTGAAGTAATCGAAAAAGTGATAGCTGACCTCCTCGAAAAAGATTATTTAAATGAGCAGAGGTTCGCAGAAATGTGGATTCGATCCAGGAAAAATCATCACCCAAGGGGTAGGAAACTGATATACAAAGAACTCAAAGATAAAGGTGTAGCAAGCAAAATTATCAATTCTGCATTGAACGAACATCTAAGCAGAGAAAAAGAGTTCGAGATGGCTTCTTACCTGATGAATAAATGGCTTAGAAGAAGAACAGATGAAGATAGTTCAAGCTATAAACTAAAAAACTATCTTGCTCGTAAAGGCTTTGATTATGACATGATATATGAGATTACAGATAAATAATAATATCAGCTAACTGGAAAAACCTGTATATACAGGTTTTTTCTATATTACAGCATAAGTGCTTATTTGCTTGACATAAGGGCTTAAAAAAGTTAAAATATTAATAGTAAATGTAGAAAATTAACTAAAAACTAAAAAAATTGAATATAGACAGGGGGTGAATACTATTAATGGAGGTGTGTTTTATTTATTAATAGCCCTACCTCTCGGATTTGTAATTGGGTATTTAGTTAGAAAATATATTACGAAAGCACGTATGCAGTCTGCTCAAGATGAAGCAGAGAAGATACTCCAAGATGCAGAAAGAGATGCTAAGGCAAAGAAAAAAGAAGTAATTCTTGAAGCCAAAGAAGAAGCTCATGAAATTCGTGAAGAAGCAAATAAAGAAAGTCAAAAAAGAAGAGATGAACTTCAAAAGTTAGAAAATCGTTTGATGCATAAAGAAGAAAATCTTGATCGCAAGTCAGAAACACTCGAAAGAAAAGAACAGAGCATTCGCGATCGCGATAAACATCTAACACAGGCTGAAGAAGAAATAAAGGAAATAAAAGCGGAGCAGAAAGAGAAATTAGAAATGATTTCTAGTTTTTCTGAAAGTGAAGCAAAAGAATATCTCCTTAATAAAGTTGAATCTGAATTAGATCATGAGTTTGCTAAGATGATCAAAGAAAAGGAAGTACAGGCTAAAGAAGAATCTGAAAAAAGAGCTCGTGAAATTATTTCACTGGCGATCCAAAGAAGTGCAGCTGATCATGTAACTGAATCAACTGTTTCAGTTGTTAATCTTCCAAACGATGATATGAAAGGTAGAATTATTGGTCGTGAAGGAAGAAACATCAGAACTTTAGAAAGCCTTACAGGAATAGATTTAATTATAGATGATACACCTGAAGCTGTTGTTATTTCTGGTTTTGATCCGATTAGAAGAGAAATTGCTAGAATAGCTCTTGAAAAATTAATCGATGATGGAAGAATTCATCCGGCCAGAATTGAGGAAATGGTTGAAAAGGCTAAAAAAGAACTAGACCAGCATATCAAAGAAATTGGAGAACAGGCAACATTTGATACAGGTGTTCATGGTTTAGATCCAGAATTAATTAAGTTATTAGGTAGACTGAAGTTCAGAACCAGTTATGGACAAAATGTTCTGCAGCATGCAATGGAAGTATCCTATTTGGCAAGTATAATGGCTGCTGAATTAGGTGCTGATGTTACACTTGCAAGACGTGGTGGTTTGCTTCATGATATAGGTAAGGCAATAGATCACGATGTTGAAGGTACCCATGTTAATATTGGTGTTGATACTGCAAGAAAATATGGTGAGACCGAAAAAGTACTTCACTGTATTGAAGCTCATCATGGTGATGTTGAATTTAAATCGGTAGAAGCAGTTCTTGTGGCTGCTGGTGATGCTATTTCAGCTGCTAGACCTGGTGCAAGAAAAGAAACTCTAGAATCTTATATTAAGAGACTTGAAGATCTTGAAAAAATCGGTGAATCCTTTACTGGTGTAGAAAAAGCTTATGCTATTCAAGCTGGTAGAGAAATTAGAGTCATTGTTGAACCTGATAAGATTAATGATTTCGAATCCAGCAAAATGGTTCGAGATATTACTAAAAAGATTGAAAAAAATCTTGATTATCCAGGACAAATAAAAGTTGTTATTATAAGAGAGACAAGAGTAGTAGATTATGCCAAGTAAGTTGAATAATTAAATTCGAAAGTAATAGGCTCCTCTTTGAGGGGCCTTTTTATGATTTATAAATGCTAAGCACATCTAAAAGGTGAGGAGTAATCTGATGAATATATTATTTGTAGGTGATATTGTTGGCAGAGCAGGAAGAAGAGCTGCCAGAATTTTTCTTGATAAAATAATTGAAAATAATAAAGTAGATCTTGTTATTGCAAATGGAGAAAATGCGGCCGGAGGTTTTGGTATAACAGAAAAGGTTGCAGAAGAATTATATGATTATGGAATTGATTATTTAACAATGGGTAATCACACCTGGGATAATAAAGATATTTTTAATTTTATCGATAATGACAAAAAAATCATAAGACCACTTAATTATCCAGATAACAATCCGGGTAGAGGCTGGATTTCTATAAAAAGAAATGGTGCAAAAATTGCATTAGTAAATCTGATTGGGCAGATTTTTATGCAGAATAATGATTCTCCCTATCATAAATTTATGGAGCTTTATCCTAAAATTAAGGATCATGATATTATTTTAATTGATTTCCATGGAGAAGCTACCGGAGAAAAAATAGCTTTTGCAAGAGCAGTAGATGGCCTTGTTACAGCAGTTATCGGCTCCCATACTCATGTCCAGACAAATGATGCACAGATCTTCCCAGAAGGTACTGCATACATTACAGATGCTGGACTAACTGCAGCAGTTGATTCAGTCTTAGGAATGAAAGTTGAAAAAATGGTTGAAAAAATGAAAACTTCACTTCCGGTTAGATACGAAGTAGCTACTGGCTCTGTAAGTATAAACTCAGTTCTTATAAAATTGAACAGTGATTACAACCCTGAGCAAATAATGGTAATTAATAAAAATAATTAATATTTTCACTTTTCTAAGCAGGAATTTTAGCAATTAATGCTTAATATATTATATATAGGGAGTTAATATTAAGCAATCAAGGAGGTAATCAATGAAGATGGAAGTATTAAAAGTATCATCTAGTTCAAGTCCAAACAAAGTGGCTGGAGCATTAGCCGGTGTCCTTAGGGAAAATGGCAATGCAGAATTACAGGCTATTGGTGCCGGTGCTCTAAACCAGGGTGTAAAAGCAGTAGCAATTGCGAGAGGATTTGTAGCACCTAGTGGAATAGATTTGATATGTATTCCTGCTTTTACTGATATTGAAATTGATGGAGAAGAGAGAACAGCTATCAAGCTGATTGTAGAACCAAGATAGTTTAAAGATCTGTTTGCCTTTATGGCAGGCAGATTTTTTCATTTTTCCTTGTTTTATCTCCTCTAAAAGTTATATAATAAGTAATAGATGGGTAAAATTTATAACTTGTATAATAAAAAAAGTCAAAGGTGGTAATATGGATAAAATTCTAGTCGTTGAAGATGAATATAAAATTAGAAAAATAATAAAGTCTTATCTCCAGGAAAAATATGATATATATGAAGCTGAAGATGGACAAAAAGCACTTAAGTTATTCAATGACAACGATTTTGTGCTGATAATACTCGATTTGATGCTTCCGAAAATAAGTGGTGAAGAAGTAATTCAAAAAATTAGGCAGGTCTCTGATATTCCAGTTATTATGCTTACTGCAAAGAGTAGTGAAGAAAATAAAGTGGAGGGATTTAATTTTGGTGCAGATGATTATATTACAAAACCATTTAGTCCGAGGGAATTAGCTCTGAGAGTAAATGCTGTCTTAAGGAGAAGTAAAAATATAGAAAAAGCTTCTGTGATATCACTGGACAATGGAGAGCTTAATATTTTTCCTGAAGAAATGACTGCCAAACGAAAAAATAAAAATTGTGAACTCACATCTACAGAATTTAAAATATTAATGGAATTAATAAACAATGCCAATCAAGTATTAAGTAGAGAACAGCTGGCTGATAATGTTATGGGCCTGGAATTCAGTGGATTTGATCGAACTATAGATGCTCATATAAAAAATATTCGCAAAAAACTTGACTTAGATAAAGACGAATATATTGTTACTGTTTATGGTGCCGGCTATAAATTTACTGGTGATATATAATGTCTAAGCTGGGTATAAAATTATTTTTGATATTTTTAATTTTAGCAGTATTAACACTTGTATTGGTTGGTTTTTTTATAAACTATTCTATTGGAGAGAGATTTTATGATTTTATTAATCTGCAGAGACAGGAAAGTATAGAAGAATTAGTAGTTATGTTAAAAGAAAGAATCCAGGCTGAATCTGTATATGCAGCATCTGAAATATTAGATAATTTTAGCAGGACAAATAGAACTTTAGTTTGGCTGGAAGATGCTGAAGGGAATTTAATATATAATCCCGAGCTTTCTGATTCGATGAATAATATGATGAGAAGATCAGGGATGAGAATGGGAAATATGTCTATGATGAATACGCAGAGACCCGAATTACTTCCCGGCCAGACAAAAAAAGAAGACATAATTGTAGATAATCAAACTGCCGCAGTTTTATACTGGAAAGAAGTCAATGCAGGTAATCAAATTGACTCAGGATTATACAATTATTTTAGAAGAAATGTTTTTAGAGCAATCATTTTCAGTGGTTTAATTGTTGGGATTTTAATAATTATCATATCATTTATAGTTTCTAAAATATTAACAAATCCACTTATTAAATTAAAAAATGCCGCTTTAGAAGTAGCTGATGGTAATTATGATCAAAAAATCTCTAATAAAGGTGATGACGAGTTATCGGAATTAATTAAAGCATTTAATAAGATGACAGAAAAATTAGCCAGATTAGAAAAAATCCGTAAAGAGTCAGCTTCTGATTTTGCCCATGAATTACGGACTCCAGTTACAACAATCAAAGGATATTTAGAAGCTATAGAAGACGAGATGATTTCTCTTGACAAAAATAATATGAGGGAAATGAAAGAAGAAACTGACCGCATAGTTTCACTGATAGACAAATTAAACGAATTTGCAGAAGCTCAGAATAAAATTTTCAATTTAAAAAAAGAAAAGGTTAATTTAGCAGATATAATAAAAATGGTATTAAAAAGAAAAGAAAAAGCTTTCAAAGAAAAGAATCTAGAAATCGAATTAGAGATTGAGGATAAATTAATTATTGAAGCTGATAGAGACAGTTTGTTTCAGATATTTAATAATCTCATCGAAAATGCAGTTAAGTACAATGAAGAAAATGGGACAATAAAAGTTAAATCAAAACTCGAAAAAAATAAAGTTATGATTAGCATTGCTGATACAGGTATTGGTATTTCGGATGAAGATTTACCATATATTTTCGAAAGATTTTATAGAGCTGATAAATCACGCTCAACTAAAAATGGTGGAACCGGAATTGGTCTTGCAGTAACAAAGGAATTAATCGATGCACATCAGGCAGAAATCTTTGTAGAAAGTGATGTTAGTGGAAGTGTATTTACTGTAGTATTTCCGATTTAATTAATAAAGAGGAATATCACTTTTTATATAGAAATAACACAATAGCGAATAAAAAAAATTATTTAAAATATTATGATTTAAGAGGAGTGATTGGATTGAATTTAACCCGTGTCTGGAATTTGTTTACCCTTGGTGGACCTATGACTCTGCCATTACTTTTAGCATCCATTTTTAGTTTAGCAGTTATCATCGAAAAAACAATCTTTTTTGCAAAAAACAATGATAATAACTTCAGGTTAATTAAAAGAATTGAAATTTTAGTAGAAGAAGGTGACATTTTAAGCGCTCTCAATGAATTAAAGGGTAAAAAAGGGACTAATGCTAAACTTTTATCTACTGCATTGGCTCATAATAGTGAAGATCCAGCCAGATTAAGAGAAGTACTTCAGGCGGTTGGAGAAGATGAAATTAAAAAGATGGAAAGACATCTGCCTATTTTAGATGTTGTAGCAATGATTTCTCCACTTTTAGGGCTTCTTGGTACAGTAATTGGTATTATCAGCAGTTTTAATATTCTTGGTACTGCTGCAGGTGCAGCTAATCCAGCCCAGATAAGTTCTGGTATTGCAGCTGCATTGATAAGTACAGCCTTAGGGTTAATAATAGCTATCCCAACTGCCATATTTTATTCATATTTTGCTCACAAGGTAGAAAAAAGAGCACATGATATGAACTTGAGTATGGTAGAAATCGTAGATGTTGTTAGCAATAATAGGGGTGAAGATAATGTTTCGAACTACTCTTAAAAAGAAAAGTTCAATAAATATTATACCTATGATAGATGTAATATTCTTTTTACTTGTATTTTTTATGCTATTTACCACTTTTAGAACCAGTCCCCAGGGAATTGACATGCAGCTTCCCAAAGCTGTTACTGCTACAAATCAGAGCAGTCAAAATTTTATTGTGGAAATAGATGAAACAGGAAATTATTTTTACAATGGTCAATCCCTGCAGTTAAATCAGATTATTGCAGAAGCAGAAGTAAAAAATCAAGAAAATAATGAATTAACTATTATTATAAGTGCTGATAAAGATACCAAATACGAGAATGTTGTTTCTTTGATGGACGGCATGAGAAATGCAGGTATTTACAGGCTGGCACTGGCAGCTGATAAAGATGATAGTTAACAGGATGGTGAATTTATGCCAAATAAACATGATAAAAACAATCTATTTTTATATATAGGTATTTCAGTAATACTTCATTTATTAATACTGTATTTTTTGCCAATAGGTTTTCTGCAGGGTAATGCTCAGAGTGAAGGAGAACTAAATGATTATGGATATGTTCAGCTAGTTAATTATCAACCTTCTCCAATCCAGGTTAATGAACCAGAACCAGAGGCAGAAGTAAATGAACCAGTAGAAGAAGTTGAAAAAATAGAGGAAGCAGAAGAAGAAACAGTTGAAGAAATTGAAGAACCTGAAGAAATACAGGAAGAACAGCCGATTAAGGAAGAAATTACAGAAGAAACTACTGAAACAGCTGAAAATGAGCCGGAAGAGCTCAATGAAGAAATTGTAGAAAATAATGAAGAAGTAACCGAAGTAGAAGAAACAGCTGAAGAAACAGTCGAAGAAGCTGCAGAACCAGTTGAGGAAGTACAGGAATCTGTAGAAGAAACAGCAGATGAAGGTACACAAGAAGAAGAAAATATTATGAGCAGTGAAGAAAGCGAAAGTGAAATTGAGGTAGTACAGGAGCAGCAAAATACAGAGGAATCAGCTAGTGTAGAGCAGGAACAGACACAGAGTGAAGAGAGTTCTGAAGAAAGCAGTGAACAAACTGTTCAAAAAGAGGAAAATAACCCACCTCCCCCTCCACCACCTACATCTGGTGACCTCATTAATCTTGTAGTTACTCCAGCTTTTCCAAAAGATTTAGTTGGAACAAGATCAGAAGGTCAGGTAAGATTAATAGCCGAAGTATCAAGACAGGGTACTGTAAATAATATAACTATTCAAGAATCATCAGGTTTTGAATCTATGGATAGAGTTGCATTGATGACTGTAGAAAGAGGCTGGACTTTTAAAGAATATCAGCAGCCTTACAGAATTCCTGTTTTGGTTAACTATTATTTTGATGAATCAGATAATACTCAGGTAGAGGTAGAACTTGGTGAAGTTCAATTTATTTCAGGAGGTGAGTAGAAAACAATGTTTAAATATAGTAAATTTATAATTATTATGGCAGCAGTTATTTTAATTTTAACTCCAGCTGCAGCAGCACAGGATGATTTTTTCCAGAGTCAAGACTCAAATAACAATCTGCGTTTTGGTAATGAATATATTGTTATAGTAATAAATCAAAATAATAATGCTCAGGGAAGATTTGCGGTTGAAACTACTGGTGGAGCACCTGCCAGAAATAATGATGATAACAAAGCCCTTATCTACGGAAGACCAACTCCCTGGACTTCTTATACAACTATCTGGATAAATGATGAAAAATATGTTTTTGGTGGCGAAACTCAAAGACGTGCCGGAAAAGGTGCGAAATATGGTGAAGTTATTCAGGCACCAACAATTAAAGATAACCAGTTAATAACAAAGACCAGATTTGATGATATAATTGTTGAGCAAATTCTCTCTATTGTAAAAAGTTCTACTACTGGACTTGCTGATACTGCACAGATTCAGTATAGAGTTATTAATGAGGGTGAAAAAGAGGAAAAAGTTGGCCTCAGAATAATGCTGGATACAATGCTCGGCGAAAATGATGGAGCCCCTTTTAGACTGGGTGAAGATACAATAGCTTCTGATAAATTATATTATGATAAACAGCTGGATAACTTCTGGCAGTCTTTTGACAGCATTTCTAATCCCGAAGTTACATCTCAAGGTACATTTATTGGACCAGATGTAAGCACTCCAGATAGAGTTTATTTTTCTGACTGGGGAAGTATGGCAGATGGTGTTTGGGATTTTGATTTCAATCCCGGTCAGGAATTTGTACGTAAAGGTGAATACGAAATTGATAGTGCTATGGCTATGTACTGGGTACCTGAGATAATAGAAGCTGGTGACAGCAAAACATATATAAGTAAGTATGGATTAGGTGGTATAACAATTGTCCCTGGTCTTTTATCCTTAGGAGTTACATCTCCAGCAGAAGTTGTTTTTGATAATAATAACCAAAGTTTCCCTGTTGTTGCCTATTTAGAAAACACTTCTGATATTAAAGCAAGAAATGTTGCAATCAGATTGGAACTACCTGCTGGGTTTAGAGCTAATGAAAGAATACGTAATATTGGTGATATGGAATCTGGTGGAATATCACAGATAACCTGGAATGTAAGACCAGAAAATATTAACGACTTACCAGATGAGATGACTTATCGAGTTGTTGTAGATGCAGATAATACAGATTCAAACGAGGTTGAAAGACGAGTTAAATTTGTAGGGCCACCTGTGCTCGATGCTAATATTACACTTATGGAAAATGTTGAAGTAATTAATGGTAGACTTGAACCTAATCCATTTAGAGTCCAGGCAAGATTAAGTAATTCTGGAGAAAGTCCATTATATGGTGTTAAAGCAGAATTGATTTTACCTCCAGGTCTTTTAGCTGCTTCCAGTGAAAAACTGAGTAAACCTCTGGGTATGCTTGACTCTAAAGAAAATCTTAATGTAAATTGGGCAATTGAAGCCTTAAGAGTCGATGGAACTATGCCATTTGCAGTTAAAGTTAGCGGCATTAATGATTACGAAAAAACTATTGTTGAAGAGATAGAATTACCCAGGTTAGATCCACTAATTTATTTAAGAAAAACACCGGGCAGAGAAGATGAAGACTATCTCTCAGTTGATATTGTTACTGCCAATATCGGAGAAGCAGAAACATTAAAATTTGATTTTAATTACAACAGCCAAAAGCTTCTGCTCACTCATGTTTCACGTGGAGATCTTTTTGTAGGTGATAATAACTTATTACCATTTAATAGGCCCACAAGAACAGAAGATGGCACTTTATCCTTTAAACAAGAACTGCCATTTAATAGAGGAAATGGTACTATAGCAACCGTTCATTTCAAGAAAAAAGAAAATGATGCAGGTGAAATCTATTTAGATGATTTATCATTATTAAATAGTATGAATGAAGAAATAGAAATAAGTCTTAGAAATATCTTAAAGGAGGAAACAAAATAATGAACTATAGAAAAATATTATTAATTGCTTCAATCCTAATATTTGCAGTTACTTCTTTTGCTGCAGCTCAAGAATTTGATGATGTACCACGAGACCACTGGGCATATGATAGTGTGCAGACTCTTGCTGAAAGAGGTTATTTAAGCCTTTATGCAGGTGAAGACTTTAATGGTGAAAAAAGTGTAAGCAGATATGAGATGGCCGAAATAATTGCAAATCTATTGGAAAACATGACAGCTGGTGGACAGAACTTATCTGATGAAGATGTGGATGTAATCAGAGAATTATCCCTAGAATTTAGGGATGAGTTAGTAGCAGTAGCTCAAAATCAAAAAGATTTTGAAGAAAGAATTAAAAAAGTAGAAGATGTTAATCAGATTCAAAATGAAGATATTGCAGATGTAAATGTAAGAGTTGCTGAACTTAGGGGAGAGGTTACAGAAATTGCTGAAAATATAAGTACTCTTGCCAGTTTGGGAGAAGAAGTTACCTCAATAAAAAACAGAATTGCTGATCTTGAGCAGGGTGCTGGAGGTCAAAATATTCAGGATTTAGAAGATGCTCAGAGTGTTAATTTAACAAAAATTAATGAGCTTGAAAATAGAATTGCAGAACTTGAATCTCAATTAGACACAGAAAAAGCAGAGTTGAAATCTGGTGGAGATTCAATAAGCACTGGCTATATTATAGGTGGATTAGCACTTCTTGCACTGCTTCTCTAAGGAGAGTATATAAATGACAAAATTATCTTTTAAAAATATAATCATAACATTAGTTTTTCTGCTCATCCTAAACAGCATTTTTATTCCAGCAGTTTTTGAGCAGAGAAGAGTACAGGCATCATCTATAGAAAAAGAGGATGTATATGCCGGACTTGGTTTAATGTTTCTAATGATTGTACTTTCTGGTAACAGCAGCAGTCAAGACAAACATGATGATTTTTATAACTATAAAAATTTTAATGCTGATGAAATGGAAGTACTGGCAAGTATTATTCATGCCGAGGCTCGTGGAGAGAGTTATATGGGTAAGGTTGCTGTGGGAGCAGTAATTTTGAATAGAGTTTATCATCCTTCTTTTCCTAATACCATAAAAGAAGTTGTCTATCAATCAGGACAGTTTAAACCTGTTGAAAATGGAATGATCAATATAAGTCCAGATGATGCTTCTTTTAAGGCAGCTTATGATGCTGCAAATGGTATTGACCCCAGTAAAGGCAGCCTCTATTTCTATAATCCAAAAAAATCTCAAAACCCTGATTTTTTTGCAAAGAGAACAAAGATAGTGCAAATTGATAATCATGTATTTTTAAAATAAAGAATGAAGTTTTACTAATAGAACAAGCCCTGTAATTGTTTTAAAACATATACAGGGCTTGTTTTTATATATTTTATTAATTTCCTGATAAACTAAAACTGTTTAGAAAAACTAGATGATGCTTTACCATCTGATTTTCTATTCAGCAGCTATGATACTTCTTACTGCAGTTATTTTTTCAAATTCGAAGTCTTTTATTACTTGATACATATTTCCGCCAGGAGTTGTTTCAGGGATTTCTTCAGAATTTAGTGTATATACTTCTCCATTTTTTGCAGCAATTAAAATTTGACTATTTTTCTTAGAGCTAACTGCTCCAGCAAGTTTATATTTTTTATTTGAAAATATTCTTATTCCCCTACCATTTCTCTGCTGACTTTTTAATTCA
This sequence comes from uncultured Halanaerobium sp., assembly GCA_964649895.1. GTDB lineage: Bacteria > Bacillota > Halanaerobiia > Halanaerobiales > Halanaerobiaceae > Halanaerobium. Next base: position 15,666 of record CAZYRX010000019.1, on the reverse strand, counting down.
CTCATTTTGATTTTATTTGCTCTTCCTGATTCAGTAACTGATACAATATAATCATCACTTTTATATTTACTGAAATTAATTACGTGATCATTTTTCTGTAAGTTAATCGCTCTACTTCCCATAGTATTCCGACCGGTTGTAGAGAAACTATTACCTTTAAATCTAATTAAATAACCATTTTTAGATATTACCACAACTTCATCATCTTTTCCACATTTCTCTACATTGATCAATTTATCATCATCAAGTTTTATTGCCCTAATATGGCTGTAATTAGTTTCATATTCTTCAGCAGCAGTTCTCTTAATCTGACCGGACTCTGTGACAAAAGTATAAAAGGTATTTTCTTTATCTTTAATATTTAATATATTAAGAGATATTATATTTTCATTCATCGGGACCTGCAGATATTTGCTTAAATTATCACCTGTAGCAAGACCATGATGTTCTTCAAGTTGATGTACCTGTAAATTATATACTTCACCAAAATCGCTAAAAAACAGCAGCTGATCTAAAGAAGAACCACTTACTGCTGCAGTCAAATAGTCATTTTTTGCAGCTCGAAGATTAGAGTAGTCATCATTTCTTTTAATTATACCTCTATATGAAAGTGAGACGACCGCATTTTTATCTTTAATAAGATCATCTTTAGTTATTTCAGCTTTTTTATCATCTTCAATAATTTCTGTGCGTCTGGGATCATTGAATCTATTTTTTATGTCTTTTAACTCTTCTTTTAGGAATTTTTTTAGCTCTTCTTCTTCGTTAAGCAGCTTTTTATAATAGCTGATTTTTGCTTCCAGTTCAGTTTTTTCTGCTTCTAATTTTTCAATTTCCATACCTACTAATCTCTGCAGCTGCATTTCTAGAATGGATTGAGCCTGTTTTTCAGTTATTTCGAGCTCATTAATAAGTCTTGTTTTTGCTTCAGATTTTTTCTGGGAGGTTCTGATTATTTGAATAACAAGATCAAGTTTGTTTATAGCGGTTTTTAATCCTTCTAAAATATGATACCTTGCTTCTGATTTTTTGAGATTATAATTAGTATGATTTTTTATAACTTCTTTTCTAAAATCAATAAAATGATTTAAAATTTCTAATAAGCCCATAACTTTTGGCTTTTTATTATCTAGAGCCAATAGATTTATACGGAAACTTCCCTGCATTGATGTGTATTTATAGAGCCTATTTAAAGTGAGTTCGGGATCAGCCCCACTTTTTAGAGCAATTAAAATACGGATTCCCTTTTTATCAGATTCGTCTCTTAAATCTGACACGGATGTGAGCTTACCCTTATTGACAAGCTCAGCTATCTCTTCAATTAATTTAGATTTGTTTAGCTGATATGGAATTTCAGTAATGATAATATTTTTATGTCTGTCCTCAACTTCGATTTTGCTTTTTGCCCTAAGCGTTATTTTTCCTTTACCAGTTTTATATGCATTTATAATTCCATCATTTCCGACAATAGAAGCACCAGTGGGAAAATCTGGACCAGGTAAATGATTTCTAATAATAGTATCTAACCTTGCATTTGGATATTCAAGCAGATGAAGTGCAGCATCTATTACCTCACCTAAATTGTGTGGTGGAATAGAAGTGCTCATCCCGACAGCAATTCCACTTGAGCCATTAATAAGCAGATTAGGAATCTTTGAGGGTAAAACCTCTGGTTCTTTAAGAGAACCATCAAAATTATCTACAAAAGAAACAGTTTCTTCATCTATGTTTTCAAGCAGTTCTTCTGCTATTTCTGTCAGCTTTGTCTCTGTATATCGCATTGCTGCAGCACTATCTCCATCAATAGAACCAAAATTACCATGGCCATCAATGAGTCTGTAACGCTGATTAAAATGCTGGGCCATTCTAACCATAGCATCATATACAGCTGAATCACCATGTGGATGAAACTTACCTAATACTTCACCGACAAGTCTGGCTGATTTTTTATGGGGCCGGTTATGCAGTAAACCTAATTCTTTTGCTGCATATAGAATTCTCCTGTGAACAGGTTTTAAACCGTCTCTTACATCTGGTAGAGCACGTCCAATAATAACACTTAATGAATAATTTAAATATGCATCTTTCATTTTATCTTCAATTGCAATTGGATAAATCTCTTCGCTCATTGTTTATCTCCTCTCGCTATTTTAATCAAAAAATATAATTAATAATTATTTCTGCTTACTTATAATATCATCCTGCCGCCGCTTTATGCAAATTAAAACTGGCAAAATAATTGGCTCTTTGTTATAATAAGTTGTTGAGGGATGGTGAAGCTTTATGGAAACACTTTTTGACAAAGTAGATTATAATGCTGACCAGATACAGGTGCTAAAAGGTCTAGAAGCAGTTCGCAAAAGACCCGGCATGTATATAGGTAGTACAGGTATAAGAGGTTTACATCACCTTGTCTGGGAAGTGGTAGATAACAGTATAGATGAGTTTTTAGCAGGATATGGAGATAGAATTAATGTGATAATTCATAACGATAATGAAGTAACAGTCGAAGATTTTGGGCGTGGAATACCAGCAGATATTCATCGAGAAACCGGGCTTCCAGCTGTTCAGGTAGTTATGACGACCCTACATGCTGGTGGGAAATTTGATAATAATAGTTATAAGGTTTCGGGTGGACTACATGGTGTTGGGGTATCTGTTGTTAATGCTTTATCTGAAGAATTGCTGCTTACAACTCACTATAAAGGTTATAAATATCAGCAAAAATTTGAAAAAGGGATACCAGTAGATGATTTAAAAAAATTAGGCAAAACAGATAGAAGTGGAACTGTAATTCGGTTTAGACCTGATTCGGAAATTTTTAATGCGGTTGAATTTAAATATGATAATCTGGCACATCGATTACAGGAATCTGCTTATTTAAACAAAGAACTTACTTTAAGTTTAAGAGATGAACGCAAAGAAGAAATTAAGGAAGAAGAATTTCAGTATGATGGTGGTATAAAAGCTTTTGTTGAATATCTCAATAAAGATAGAGATGTATTGAATGAGGACATAATATATTTCGAATCAAAACCAGATGATTATGAAATTGAGATTTCAATTCAATACAACAGCGGTTATAATGAAAGAATATATTCTTATGCTAACAATATTAACACTGTTGATGGTGGTTATCACTTAACCGGTTTTAAAACTGCCTTAACAAGAGCTGTCAATAATTTTGCAAAAAGCAATAATCAATTACCGGCAAAAATATCTTCACTGAGAGGAAAAGATGTGAGAGAAGGGATCACAGCAGTAATTAATGTAAAACTGCCAGAACCACAGTTTGAAGGACAAACCAAAACAAAACTAGGCAATAGTGAGATAAGAAGTATAGTAGAAACAGAAGTTTATGATTATCTAGGTCTATATTTTGATACGAACTCTGAACTTGCAAAAAAGATTATTGACAAAGCTGTCCAGGCTGTAAGAGCGAGAAAGGCATCTAAAAAAGCTAGGGAGTTAACTAAAAGAAAAACCGCCTTATCATCAAATGCACTTCCTGGTAAACTTGCGGACTGCAGCAGTAAAGAAGCAGAAAACAGTGAACTTTTTATTGTTGAGGGAGATTCTGCAGGAGGTTCGGCTAAACAGGGAAGAGAACGTAAATTTCAGGCTATCTTACCACTTAAAGGTAAGATCCTCAATGTAGAAAGAGCTAGACTTGATAAAATTTTAAATAATACAGAAGTAGCCTCAATAATTACAGCCTTAGGTGCTGGAATTGGTGAAGACTTTAATCTTAAAAATTTGCGTTATCATAAAATAATTATTATGACTGATGCAGATGTGGATGGTGCTCATATTGCAACCTTAATCCTTACATTATTTTATAGATATATGCCAGAACTGGTCGAAAATGGGCATATCTATCTGGCTAAACCACCTTTATATAAAGTGACTAAAAGAGCTAAAAGCCATTATTTGTACAGTGACCAGGAATTAGAAGAATTTAGAGCGGAGAATGAAAACAGCAATTTTTCTCTGCAGAGATATAAGGGGCTTGGTGAGATGAATCCAGGACAGCTCTGGGATACAACTATGGATCCTGAAAACAGAGTGCTGCAGAGAGTAGAAATAGATGATGATTTTGAGGCAGATGATATTTTTACTCGTTTAATGGGTTCAAATGCTTCTTTAAGAAAAGAATTTATTTTTAATAATGCTGAACTTGCAGAAAAAATAGATATCTAGCAGGATGGTGATTATTTGGCTGAAAACAATGATCTAAATGGTAAATTTAATAATAGATATTTCAAGCTGTTTTTAGCTTTTATTGTTGGGGTCATTGTTGGCTCAATTGCTCTTATCTACAATAATTTTCTCAACTTTATGACTTCCTCTGTTGTTAATATAAGCAGTAATTTAAATTCTCTGCAGAGGTTGAGCTTCATCCTGCTTCCTGCTTTTGGGGGACTGCTGGTAGGTTTTGTGATAAAGTACGGCAGCCTTACAGCACGCGGTCACGGTATTCCCGCAATATTAACTTCAATTGAAACTAAAGAAAGACATCTTAGTTATAGAGATCTACTTACTGAAGGATTCGCATCTGCGATTACAATATCCAGTGGTGGTTCTGCAGGACGCATAGGTCCAATTGTAGAAATTGGAGCGGGAATCGGAGATTTAATCGGTTATAAACTTAATTTGAGTTTATTTGATTACCAGACCCTGCTTGGCTGTGGTGCTGCAGCAGGAATAGCAGGCCTTTTTCATGCCCCTTTAGGTGGAATCATGTTTGTAACAGAAATATTGTTCAATAGAGTTGAAAAAAACCGTTTAATTATGGTAGCTGTTAGTGCGATTTCTGCTGATATGATTATTCGCTGGAGTGGACAGGATTTATTTTTGGAAAACATAAAACTAGGTCAAGTTGGCAGTGCCTATAATTTTTTAACAGCTGCTGTAATTGGATTTGTTGGAGCTATTTTTGCTGTTTTTTTCATACATACATTGAAGTTCTTGGATAGAAAATTTAGAGATATTAGGATAAAAGAAGAATTAAAACCTGCCCTTGGTGGATTATTAATGGGATCAATTGCCTTTTTTATTCCCGAAATAATGGGTTCTGGAAATAGAGTTATTATTGAACTATTTAATCAAATTGATCATAATATGTCTTTTATATTTTTAATATTATTCTTTAAAATTATAGCTACTTCCCTTAGTCTTGGCTCAGGTGGTTCTGGTGGTATTTTCTCTCCATCTCTTTTTATTGGAAGTACAACCGGTATTTTAATTGGAAGTATTTTTGAAAATTTTATACCATATTTTTCGGGGTCAGCATCTTTATATGCTTTAATCGGAATGGCCGCAGTACTCAGTGGTGTTATCAGAGCTCCTTTGACAGCAACTTTTATAATACTGGAATTTACTCATAATTATTCTTTAACCATTCCAGTATTAATAGCTTCTTTGATCGCAGAGAGAACAGCCAATTTAAGCGGCTTAAAATCGGCTTATTCACCAGAATATTTTGAAAGATTTACAGACTAAAATATTTGCTTATGTTGAACATAAATTTCTTAACTTGACATATTTAGCATTTCTGTTTTATAATTAAAGAAATAATCTAATTATATAAGGAAGGAGAATTTAAACCATGCAGAAATATCAGTGCACAGTATGTATGTATATTTATGATCCCGAAGAAGGAGATCCTGTAGGTGGAATTGAAGCAGGTACATCTTTTGAAGATCTTCCAGATGATTGGACTTGTCCAGAATGTGGTGTAGGTAAGGATATGTTTGAACCATATGATGGCTAATAATCAATAATTATAGTTACTTATATTTTAATATTTTTAATGAGCTGGGGTTTTTACCCCAGCTTTTATTTTACAAGCAAAATATGATATAGTATAATTAGTTCGGATATATAATGTTAAGCACAACAGGAGTGAAAAAATGGAGAAAACAAAATATTATCATATTATTACTTATGGCTGTCAGATGAATGAACATGATTCTGAAAAACTGGCAGGTATGCTTGAGAATATGAATTATCAATATACTGATCAACTAGAAAACGCAGATATAATTTTGTTGAACACCTGTATAATTAGAGAAAATGCAGAATTAAAAGTATTTGGCAAACTAGGTGAATTGAAAAAATATAAACGTGAAAATCCTAATTTAATTATTGGGGTTGGAGGCTGTATGATGCAGCAGGATCAACCTGTTGATGAAATATATAAAAAGTATAGACATGTTGACCTAATTTTCGGCACACATAATATTCATCATTTACCAGAATTGATTAAAAAAATAGAAAAAAACAGAGAGCGAGTAGTGGAAGTCTGGGATAAAGAAGAGGGGTTAATTCCTGATCTTCCTTCTCAGAGGGAATCTGATTATTCCGCCTGGATATCTATTATTCAGGGATGTGATAATTTCTGTACCTACTGTATAGTTCCATATGTACGCGGCCGGGAAAGAAGTAGACCACTCAATTCTATTGTTGAAGAAGCAAAAAGATTGGCTGAAGATGGGGTAAGAGAAATAACATTACTCGGTCAGAATGTTAATTCTTATGGTAATGACCTTGAAGAAAATATGGATTTTCCTCTTTTACTGGAAGCATTAAATGAAGTTGATAAATTACAGCGGATCAGATTTATGACTTCACATCCTAGAGATTTTTCTGATAGTTTACTAGAAAAGATAAAAAATCTTGATAAAGTTGCAAAACATATTCATCTTCCTGTACAGTCGGGAAGCACTAAAGTATTAAAAGAGATGAATAGAGGTTACAGCAGAGAATATTATATTAAAACTGTTAAAAAAATTAAGGAAGAAATTCCTGAAGCAGCTGTTTCAACCGATTTTATTGTAGGATTTCCAGGAGAGAGTGAAGAAGATTTTGCTAAAACACTGGACCTTGTAAGAGAACTTCGTTTTGATATGGCATATACATTTATTTATTCTCCCAGAAGCGGAACTCCAGCTTCAAAAAGAGAAGATCAGGTGCCAGATAAGATTAAAAAAGACCGTTTAAATAAATTAATGGAACTTCAGAATAAGATAAGCTATGAAAAAAACCAGAAATTAATTGGAACTGTTCAAAAAGTTCTTATTACAGGACCAAGCTCCAGTGATGAGGACGTATATCAGGGAAGAACAGAAACTAACAAAATCTGTTTTATAGATAAAAGACCTGATTTGATAGGAGAAATTGTAGAAGTTAAGATTAATTCAGCAAAAAGCTGGACATTAAACGGTACTTTAATAGAGTAAAATTTAAGTAATTATAGCCTGGAAGATAATTTAATCGATCTTTCAGGCTTTTAGTTCTTTTAATTTAAATTATGGAGGGATTGACTTGGCAGAATTAACACCAATGATGCAGCAGTATCAAAATATAAAAAGAAAATATCAGGATGCAGTAGTCTTTTTTAGATTAGGTGATTTTTATGAGATGTTTGGAAAAGATGCTGAAAGAGCTGCCAGATTACTTGATATAGCATTAACCTCACGCAACAAAGGTGGAGGAGAAAAAATTCCGATGGCAGGAGTTCCAGCCCATTCTTCAGCTTCATATATCGAAAAACTGATAAAAAAGGGTATAAAAGTAGCTATCTGTGAGCAGCTTGAAGATCCATCTGAAGCAAGTGGTATAGTCGAGCGTGATGTAATCAGAGTTATTACTCCTGGTACTGTCATAGAAAATGAAATACTATCAGAAAATGAAAATAACTACCTTGCAGCTGCCTTTAAATATAAAGATGATTATGGATATGCATATACAGATATTTCAACTGGTGAGTTTTATTTGACTGAATTTTCTGCTGATACAGATGACAAATTAATTGATGAGATTAATAGAACTGCACCTCAAGAATTACTTACAGACCAAAAAAACTCTGAGAAAGATTCATTCAATCTGCTTCAGGAGCAGTATGGTTTTACACTAAATATTATAGAAAATAAAGATTATAGTAGTTTAAAAAAAGAGCTGCTTGAGCATTTTAATATTCAGTCACTTGAAGGTTTTGGCTGTGACGAAATGAGTGCAGCTGTATATGCTGCCGGCCAAATAATTGATTATCTAAAAGAAACTCAGAAAAGGACAATTGATCAGATAAGTACTTTAAAACCCTATTATCTAGAAGACTACATGGTTTTAGATTCTGCAACCCGCAGAAACTTAGAGCTTACTTCTACAATTAGAGATAAAAACCGTTCAGGTTCTTTGTTATCTATTGTAGATCAAACTATAACCTCAATGGGTGGACGTACTATTAAAAAATGGATTAATCAGCCTTTAATAAATATATCTGAGATAAATAAACGCCATGATGCTGTGGGAGAGTTCATTGATAATTTTAGAGTGCTTAAAAAGCTGAGAGATAATTTTAAAGATATTTATGATTTAGAGAGAATCATGAGTAAAATCACATATCAATCTGCAAATGCACGTGATTTGGTAGCACTAAAAAACTCTCTTGCAAAGTTACCTGCTGTTGAAGAACTGATTTCCGATTTTGATAAAGAACTTCTCTCAGATATTAAAGAACAATTTGACTCACTTGAAGATATATATTCTCTGCTTGAGAATTCAATTATAAATGAACCGCCAACAACAATCACAGAAGGTGGAATAATTAAAGATAATTACAATGAAGAACTGGATGAATTAAGATCTTTAGTAAGTGAGGGTAAAGATTGGATTTCAGCTCTGCAGAAAGAAGAACGCGAAAAAACCGGAATTAATACTTTAAAAGTTGGCTTTAATAAGGTATTTGGCTATTATTTAGAGATAACAAATTCTCATTTAGATAAAGTACCTGAACGTTATGAAAGAAAACAAACTTTAAGCAATAGTGAAAGATATATTATTCCGAAACTAAAAGAAAAAGAATCAGAAGTATTAGGTGCAGAAGAAAAGATTAATGATCTTGAATATAAAATTTTTGTAGATATCAGAGAGAAAATTGCAGCTGAAGTTAAAAGAATCAATAAAACTGCATCTTTGATTGCAGAACTTGATGTTTTAATGTCATTTGCAGATCTTGCAGTTGAAAATAATTATAATAGACCAGTAATCAACAGCGGCCATCAAATAAATATAAAAAATGGTCGACATCCGGTAGTAGAAAAAATGTTCTCTGAACAATTTGTACCTAATGACTGTTATTTAAATCAAGAAGAAGATCGGTTTATTATAATTACGGGTCCAAATATGTCAGGTAAATCAACCTATATGCGCCAGGTTGCCCTGATAGTATTACTTGCACAGATTGGTGCTTATGTACCTGCAGAAAAGGCCGAAATAGGTCTTACAGATAGAATATTTACTCGGGTTGGAGCAAGTGATGATCTCACTACAGGTCAGAGCACATTTATGGTAGAAATGAATGAAGTAGCAAATATAGTAAATAACAGCACTGAAAAAAGTCTGATTATACTTGATGAGGTTGGAAGAGGAACCAGCACCTATGATGGGGTTAGTATAGCCTGGGCGGTAAGTGAATATATAAATAATCCAGAGCGTATTGGTGCTAGAACCCTATTTGCAACACACTATCATGAGCTTACAAGGCTTGAAGATGAATATCAGGGTGTCAAAAACTATAATGTATTGGTTAAAGAAGACAATGAGGGGGTACACTTTTTACACCGTATTGTAGAAGGTAGGGCTGATGATAGTTATGGAATAGAGGTTGCCAGACTTGCAGGCCTGCCAGAAGAGATAATTTTAAGTGCCCAAAAAATCCTGATGAGATTAGAAGAAAATAATAAGATGCCGGTAAGAAAAAGAGAAATAACTGTACAGGATGATAAACATCAGCAGTTAGCACTTTTTAATAATAAGGATAATTCTGTGTTAAAAAAGCTTGATGAAAAAGATATTATGGATATGACTCCAATGGATGCGATGAACTTTTTATATAAATTAAAACAGGATCTTAAATCAGAAAATTAGAATTTGATTTTTTAGAAGAGGAGAATGATTATGGGAGAAATTAAACAACTACCTCAAAATGTTGCAAATCAAATATCTGCCGGAGAAGTTGTTGAAAGACCTGCCTCTATAGTGAAGGAATTAATAGAAAATTCTATTGATGCTAATGCTGAAAATATTGAAATTAGAATAGAGGATGGTGGAAGGAAACTAATCAGAGTAAAAGATGACGGCCATGGTATTTTAGCTGAAGATATAGAAGCAGCATTTAGCCGTTATGCGACAAGTAAGATAAAAGAAATAGATGATCTTTATTCTTTGTATAGTCTTGGGTTTAGAGGTGAAGCTTTAGCCAGTATTTCTTCGGTTGCAGAGGTTGAAATGCTGAGTCGGCATAAAAGCGAGGATGCAGGTGTTAAAATAAAAATTAAAGGTGGAGATATTTTAGAGCAAAAACCTGCTGGAGCTACAGTAGGAACTGATGTTCTTGTTAGAAATTTATTTTATAATACTCCAGCAAGATATAAATATTTGAAAACTACCACTACCGAATTTTCTCATATTAGTCGTATAGTAAGTACAGAAGCGGCAGCATCCAGTGATATTAGTTTTAAATTATATCATAATGATAGACAGATTCTGTCTACTCCAGGTAATGGAAAACTAAAAGACACTATTTATGCTGTTTTTGGTGAAGAAATTGCCGATAATTTGCTGCCAATAGATATAGAGGATAGATATATCAAATTAAGTGGTTATCTAACAAGACCAGAACTTACGCGCTCTAACAGAAGTCATGAATTGTTTTTTGTTAATAAGAGGCCGATATATAATAATATTACTGCAAAAGCAGTAGAGAGCGCTTATCATAAATTAATTGATCCAGGTAGAAAACCGATAGTCTTTTTATTTATTAAAGTTAACCCTATTTTAGTTGATGTAAATGTTCATCCAACTAAAAGAAAGGTTAAATTCAGCAGAAATCAGATAATATATGATGTGATTTCTAAGGGGATTCGCAAGACCCTTAAAGAAGCTGATCCAACAACCCGAATTAAACTTGAAAAGAATAGAGAAGCTGAGAGTGAAGAGGAAAATAATCGAAACGATTCTATTGAGTCTGATGATAAAAAAGTTGCTGATGATAGTTTAACTAATAAAAAAGAGGCCCAGCATGAAAACTTATTTGAAAATACTTTTAATAAAAGAAAAAGTACTCAAAGAAGTAAGTTTAAGAAAAATAATAGGCCAAATATAAATGATAGTCGAGATAGTCGAGAAAAAAATCAAAACAAAAAGCCGGAAATAAATATTGAAGAAAGTTTAGCAGCTGGAATATCGGACAGTTTTAACGAAGAATATAATATCGAAGCAGATAATGTTAACGAAAACCGTTTCAAATTTTTAGGTCAAATTTTTAACAGCTATCTTATCATAGAAACTGAAGAAGGTTTAAAGATTATTGATCAGCATAATGCTCATGAAAGGATACTTTTTGAAAAATTGACAGCAGATTTCAATAAAAAAAATACTGATTCTCAGTCATTACTCATCCCTGTAAAGGTTGAGCTTTCTCCTGAAGAAAGAGAAATTGTCCGCCAATATAAAGATGTTATAAATGAATTTGGAATTGAATTTAGTGATTTTGGAGGTAATACTATTTTAATTCAGGAAGTTCCTGTTTTACTGAAAAATAAGTCAACAAGAAATATTATAGAAGAGCTGATTGCAGAACTTTCTGAAGCTGGCAGAGGCCTAACTGCAGCTGAAGTTGAGGAAAATATGATTGAATATTTAGCCTGTAGAACAGCAGTAAAAGCTGGAAAGCCATTAAATAGAAAAGAAAGTATTCAGCTGATAAAAGACCTTTATGAAACAGAAAATCCTTATCGCTGTCCTCACAGCAGACCTGTTATGATTAATATCAGTAGGGATGAAATAGAAAAAGGAATTGGTAGAAAATGAAAGATTTAATTGTATTGACAGGAGCAACTGCGGTTGGAAAAACTGAATTATCTCTTGATCTAGCTAAGAAAATAAATGGTGAAATTATTTCTGCTGATTCTATGCAGATATATAAAAAAATGGATATTGGCACAGCAAAAGCAGCAAAAAATGAAAGAAACTTCGTCAATCACCACTTAATAGATATTGCAGAACCAGAGGAAGACTATTCGGTTTCAAGGTTTCAAAAAGACACAGACAAAGCTATAAAAAAGATAAAAGAAAAGGGTAAAATACCACTGCTCGTAGGTGGAACTCATTTATATATCAAGGCTGTATTAGAAGGCTTTATGCTGCCAGATATTAAGCCAGATTTTAAACTGCGCCAAAAATTAGAGAAAATGGCCGAAAAAAAGGGTACTGAAGAAGTACATGCTATATTAGCGAAAAAAGATCCTGAGAGTGCTGAAAAACTGCATCCAAATGATATTAGAAGAGTTATTAGAGCAATTGAAATATTTGAACAAACTGGCAAAACAAAGAGTCAGTTTAAAAAAGAACAGGAAGAACGGCCGCCAAGATATACTGCCTACAAATTTGCTTTAATAAGAAGCAGAGAAAACTTATATCAGCGGATAAACAAAAGAGTCGATATGATGATGGATAATGGCCTGCTCGAAGAAGTAAAATTCCTTATAAATAACTATAATTTAAGTGATACTGCCCGTCAGGCTCTTGGCTATAAAGAAATTATCTCTTATTTAGAAGCAAAGATTTCTCTTGAAGAGGCAGTTGAGCAAATTAAAAAGAGAAGCCGACATTTTGCAAAACGTCAGCTTACCTGGCTGAGAAAAGAAGAAGGGTTAATAGTTTTTGATATAGAAAATGAAGATCGAGATATAATTTTAGAAGAAATGATAGCTATAATAAAAGGAGAAAAAGATTATGAAAAACAGTGCAAAAAAAGAAAGCAGATTGATTACTAATGGTGAAGAATTTAAAGAACTGATCACAAATAACGAATTTTTATTTGTATTATTTTCAAATGAAAATTGTGGCTATTGCAAAATAGCCGAAAATAATATAAAAGAGGTAATAGATTCTTTTCCAGAAGTAGAACTTCATATATTAAAATTAAGTGATGCTCCTGAAATTTTTAGTGAGTTTAATGTTAATTCAGCTCCTGTAATTAAATTATTTAAGAATGGAGAAGCTGTTTATACAGGCTTTGGTGTTCGTAAAGCAGATGATATATATTATCAGCTAAAATCATACTTTGGAAGTGGGAATTCTTATTTTAAAGAGCTGGCAGAAAATAATTAAATTTATCTTTGCAGGAATTTTCTAAATAATATTGAATTTATTAAATAGAAGCTAAAAATATAAAGGAGGCTGCAGATATGAGTAATAACATTAATTATCAAGACCAGATTTTAAGTCATGTTTATGAAAATCAAATCGAAGTTGTTGTTTACTTTGTCAATGGTTATCAGTTGAAGGGGAAAATTTCAGCCTATGACAATTTCACGATTATTTTAAGAAGTGATCAGAGAGATCAGATGATTTATAAACATGCAATTTCTACTATTGCACCTGTTGAAAAAATTAGTGGTCTCCTGGATCTAGAGGAATCTGAAGAAGAGTAATTCTTTATTTGAATTAAAAAGCAAACTTTAAAGGCAGTTGATTTCTTTGCGAAAATTGGCAATTTTTTTGCTGTTGATTGTTTTAATATTAAACTTTAGTTTTAATATTAAAGCTGAATCTAATTATAATTGGCAGCAGTTAATTAAAACTACAGAAGAAAGACTTAAAATCGATTCACGTGATATTATTCTTAATTACACCTTAGCTGTTGCTTATGCGAATACGGGTGAAATAAAAAAAGCATATGATATTATCGATGTTTTTGGCAGCAGTGTTAGCAGAGAAGATTTTAACACTGCTGTTTCACTATATCTTGATGATTGGAACAGCTATATTGACAAAGATAATCTGCTGCTTCTTAATTATGCAGCATTTGCAGATATTATAAATAAAAAATATGCTGATGCAGTAGATTTATTTAAATATATAATAAAAAATGATCCAGATAATCTCTGGGCATATAATCATGCAGCTGCAGCTATGATCGAAGTAGAAAGATATGATGAAGCTCTAGAATATGCAAATAAAGCGTTAGGCATGGAAGAAAATGAATATTCTCATTTAATAAAAGGTGTTGTGTATTATGAAAACGGGAATTATTTTAGAGCTTTAATTGAAGCAGCAAGTTCTCGTTCTCTTTTTAAAGCTCTTGCTGAAGATGAGTATAATGACTTTGTTAATGATGGTGACAATTAATGCTGTTGGGAGGATAACTATGTTATTTGATGATAATGGTAATTTTCGCATTCAACAATTATTTTCTTATCCAGATGATGATTACAAAAAATTAAAAGATGAAGCTCTTAAATGTAAGAGATGCCAGCTTAGAGAAGGCTGTAATGGAGTAGTAATGGGTGAAGGAAATATTAATAATCGGATAATGCTGATAGGAGAAGGTCCTGGAGCAACTGAAGACAGAATGGGTAGACCCTTTGTCGGTAAAGCAGGTCAGCTGATGGATAAAATTTTAGAAAGTGTAAACTTAAAAAGGGAAGACCTTTATATTACTAATGTAATTAAGTGCAGACCTCCAAATAACAGAGTCCCTCATAAAAATGAATTTGAATCGTGTGTATCAATATTGATGGCTGAAATAAATTTAATTAATCCTAAGGTTATTGTGCCAATGGGCTCAACAGCAGCAAATTTTTTGATCAGCCCTACAGACTCCATAACTAATATAAGAGGAAATTGGATACAGAAGGGGAATATATTCTTTCTTCCTACATTTCATCCTGCATATTTACTCAGAAACAATAGTATGAAAAAATACAGCTGGCACGATTTTAAATTAATAAAAAAAGCCGCTGATAGAATTAAGGAACTATCCAGCAGCGGAAAATAATATCATTATAAACTTTTTGTGTAAAAACTAATCTTCAAATAAGTACTTTTTATTGATTAAAATTTCTATACAGTCCGATTACTTTACCTAAAATCTTAACATCTTTAGATTTAATAGGCTCATAAGCCGGATTTTCTGGCTGTAAGCGAATATAGTTATCTTCTTTGAAAAATCTTTTTACTGTTGCTTCATCATCTATTAAAGCTATTACAATCTGCTTATTCTCTGCATAACTCTGCCTTTCTGCAATAACATAATCTCCATCATAAATACCAGCATTAATCATACTGTCTCCACTAACTTTAAGCATAAATACATCATTATTTCCAACCTTTAGATAACTTAAAGGAACTGGGAAATAATCTTCTATATTTTCTTCTGCAAGTATAGGAGCCCCTGCAGTTACTTTTCCTACCAGTGGTATTTCAATCAATTCCTTATCACTACTGCTTTTATCCTTATCATTATTATAAATAACTTCAATAGCTCTAGGTTTTGAGGGATCTCTACGCAAATAATTAAGTTTTTCCAGGGTTTTTAAATGACTGTGGACAGAAGCTGGAGATTTTAATCCAACTGCCTTACCTATTTCTCTGACAGAAGGTGGATAACCCTTAGATTCAATCTCTTCCATTATGAAATTCAAAATACTTTTCTGCCTTTTTGATAAATTCTCCATATTTATTCCTCCATTTCTATCTATAATTTATTCAAGCAATTATTTTTCTTTATTATAACATAAATAGAGTAATTAAACAAACAACCGTTCAAATAATACTTGACAATGAACATACGTACTGCTATAATATTGTTAGGTGAAC
>CAZYRX010000018.1:0-34579 GCA_964649895.1 uncultured Halanaerobium sp. | reverse complement strand
TCCGGTATGTATGATAAAAGATGCCTTATCTTATCTAAAGCTTCTTCTTCATTGTCTTCCATAAAATGTGCAACTCCACTTTTTCTGCTGTGAGCTGCTGCTCCTCCAAGCTTTTCAGCACTAACATCTTCTCCCGTAACTGACTTGACTACACTTGGACCTGTAATAAACATCTTGCTTGTATGATCTACCATAAAGATAAAGTCAGTAATTGCTGGAGAATATACTGCTCCACCTGCACATGGTCCTAATATGGCTGAGATCTGTGGTATTACCCCAGAGGCTTTTGTGTTTCTGTAGAAAATTTCTCCATAACCATTAAGAGCATCTATACCTTCATTTATTCTTGCTCCACCTGAGTCATTTAAACCAATAATCGGAGCACCATTTTTCATCGCTAGATCCATAACTGCCTGAATCTTTTCAGAATGAGCTTCTCCTACCGATCCCCCCATGACTGTAAAATCCTGAGCATAAACATAAACCAGACGCTGGTCTATTGTACCATAACCTACCACAACTCCTTCTCCTGGAACTTCTTTTTCATCCATTCCTAAAGAAGTACTGCGGTTTTCTACAAACATATTTAATTCATTAAATGAGCCATCATCTAATAAATATTCCACTCTCTCCCGTGCGGTCTTTTTGTTTTTACCGTGCTGTTTTTCTATTCTTTTTTTTCCTCCACCAAGACGTATCTTCTCTTTTTTGTTAACGAGTTCCTGTTCTCTATCATCTACTGACATTATTTTTCCTCCTTACTGTACTTGCTAAAACTTAATTATGAATTTTTTATTTTATTTGATTAAGAACTAAATTAGATTTTTCTGTCAATGCAGTCATATCAATTTCGCTCAGATTCCAATCAACTGCAGCTGCATTTTGTTGAATTTGTTTTTCATCTTTAGCACCAACTAATGCAGTTGTAATTCCTGGTCGATTTATTGCCCAATTAATTGCTATTTGTGCTCGTGTTTTATTATATTTTTCTGCTATATTTCCCATTAATGACAATAAATTTTGTACATATCTCCAATTTTCTTGATCACTAAATAAGGAATAGAATATATCTCGATTATCTTTTTCATCATCTAGAGAAGGTAATTCTTTATATTTGCCTGTCAAAATACCTCCATATAAAGTACCATATGAAAGTACACTTAAATTATTCTCCAGAACATATTTTATACTGTCTTCTTCAATATCTCTCTGTAATAATGAATACTGAGGTTGAAGACTTACTATTTCAGTCATCTTTGCTATTTCTTTTAAAAGTTCAGAGTCAAAATTGCATACTCCAAGATATTTAAATTTACCTTCTTCTTTTATTTTCAATAATTCTTCAACTGTTGTTTTTAAAGGAGTATCTTCAACAGGCCAGTGAATTTGATAAAGATCGATATAATCTACCTTTAATCTCCTAAGTGAATCTTCTATATCTTTTCTGATTCTTTCTGGACTTAAATCATGTATGTATTTTGGTCCTTCTCTATATGTACCACACTTTGTCGCTAATACTACTTTATCTCTAATATCCTTAATAGCTTTACCAACTACTTTTTCGGAGTGTCCATCTCCATAAGCTGGTGCAGTGTCAATGAAATTAATTCCTAAATCCACAGCTTTTCTAATGGTTTTTATTGATTTTTTGTCTTCTACTTCACCAAAAAAATCATTTCCATATGCCCAGGTGCCTAAACCAATAGAAGATATATCTAAATCTGTATTACCCAATTTTCTATACTGCAAAAATTTACCTCCTTAGTAGTTAATTTTAAAACATACTCTTTTTCTATACACACTATAAACATAAAATTCATAACCGGACTGGATTAGAAAATTATTTTTAAATTCTTAACCAGTCCTGTTATGAATAAATTAAAGTTTAAAACTAAAACAACTTAATATTTAAATCAAAGCAATTATTCAACTTCAGAAATCTTTACTGCTCTACCTTCTTCTATTGATTTTTTTGCTGCAAGTCCAATCAATACAGGTTTTAATCCAGCTTCTCCACCGACAGGTACTTCTTCATCATTTTCCAAAGCATTTACAAAGCTCTTAATTTCTTCTGCATATGAATCCATATATCTTTCTAAAAAGAAGTATAATGGAGTTTCTTCTTCAACACGATCAGCTGTACTTAATTTTGCTGTGGATTCTCTATCATTTTCCACTCTTACAGAACCTTTTGAACCAAATACTTCTGCTCTCTGGTCATAACCATATACTGCTTCTCTGCTGTTATCTATTACTGCAATAGCTCCACTTTTAAGTTTTAATGTGATTACTGCTGTATCTATATCTCCTGCTTCTCCAATTTCAGGATCAACAAGTACTCCACCTGCTGCATATACTTCTTCAACTTCACTTCCTGATAAAAATCTCACCATATCAAAGTCATGAATTGTCATATCCAAAAAGATTCCACCTGAAACCTTTACATATTCAATTGGGGGTGCTTCTGGATCTCTCGATGTTATGTTAATTATGTGCGGATCTCCTACTTTTCCTGCCTCTACCGCATCTTTTACTGCTTTGAAATTGTGGTCAAATCTTCTGTTAAATCCTACCTGGAATTTAACACCGTTTTCTTCAACAGTATCAATTACTTCCTGTATTCTAGCAGGGTCTAAGTCAACAGGTTTTTCACAGAAAATATCTTTTCCTGCTTCTGCTGCTTCAATTGAAATCTGAGCATGAGTATCTGTTGAGGAACAAACCAGAACTGCATCTATTTCAATATCATCAATTATCTTCTTGTAATCTTTATATACTCCAGTAATTCCCATTGACTCAGCCCATGTTTCTGTTTCTTTATCCATATATGGATCAGCTATAGATTTCACCTCGGCATTAGAAACAAAATTTGTGATACTTTCTCCATGTACTTTCCCTATTCTTCCTGCACCAATAATTCCTAATTTTATCATGTTTTTTCCCCCTTAAAGTTTTAAGATAACATTTTCTATAAAATACAAATTTAATTATAAGTTATTAAATTAATATTTAAATAAGTTAAACAAAATCAGTATAACTAAATTCTAAAGACCTGTTTTTTCTTTGATGAATTTTCTAGCTTTTACTGCATATTCAAAAGGATTAGCTTTAGCAGGATCCTGTTCAGCTTCAACTACCATCCAACCTTCATAGTTGGCATCTTCTAAAGTTTTAAAAATAGGATCAAAGTCAATATCTCCATCACCTGGAACTGTAAATGTTCCCATTTTTACTCCATCTAAAAAGCTTAAACCTTTTTCTTTAACTTCATTAACTACCTCAGTACGAACATCTTTTAAATGTACATGAACAATTTGATCTACATATTTATTCAATAGATCTTCTACAGCTTGCTGACTTCCTTCTGAATAATAGATATGACCTGAATCAAAAAGCAGGTAAACATCATCATTTGTTATTTCCATAAATTTATCAACTTCTTCAGGTGTTTGAACACCTGTCCCCATATGATGGTGCAGACAAAGCTGCATATCTTTTTCAGCTGCTAATTTTGCTAATTCATTATATCCTTCAGCAATTTTTTTCCATTCTTCTTCATTAAATACTGGTTTTTCTCCAAAAATCGGAGTATCTTTGCCTTGAATACTTCCGCTCTGTTCTGAACAACCTATTACTTCAGCACCCATTTCATGTAAAAAATCTCTGTGCTTTTTAAATCCTTCAATGGTTTCCTCTTTTTCACCATCTGCAAAAAATGTACTGAACCAAGCATTACATATTTCAATTCCTCTTATATCTAATTTCTCTTTTAGAACTTCAGTATCACTAGGATATTTATTTCCAACCTCTGATCCTGTAAAACCTGCTAAGGCCATCTCACTAACACACTGTTCGAAAGTATTTTCTTTTCCTAATTCAGGTAGATCATCATTAGTCCAGGCAATTGGAGCTATTCCTAATTTTACTTTACTTTTATCCATTAATACCACCTCTTTAATTTTATTATAAATGACTTTAATTAAATTAATATTTCTTTAAAAATTTATAAATATATTTTTAATCTAAATCTATATCTATTAATTTATTTTCCTGGAATGATTCTGTTAGAGCAAAAGCAATCTGAGTAGTTTTTGTTCCATCATAAACTGTAATTTCTGGATCTCTATCCTCAATTATACAGTCTACAAATTCCTGGAGTTCATTAACATATGCCTGATCAAATCTTTCTACAAAATCTTGAGAACACTCTTTTCTCACTCCCGAATTATCAATAATTTCAACGAGGTTTTTCTGAGGTACACTCCCTATTCTTAATATACCTTCAGTTCCCATGATTTCAGTTTCTACATTATAACCATGGGGTGCTGTTCTACCTGCTAAAATATATCCCATTGCATCATTCTCGAATTTCATCAAAGCTGAAACATTATCACCATCATTGTATTCTTCAAATTCTGGATGTTTATAGCTTCCACCAATGGCCCATGCTTGTTTAGGTTCAGAATCTAAAAACCAGCGGGCTAAATCAATATCATGAACAGCCATATCAATAAATTGTCCTCCACTATGACCTATAAAATCTAAAAATCCATCGATTGCACTTTCAGGATCTTGGCTATAACCTCTAAACATAAATGGTTTACCTATTTTTCCTTCTTCAATCTTTTTCTTTGCATAAAGATATGAAGGATCATATCTTCTCATAAAACCAAGCATAAAAACAGGATTCGGATTTTCCTCAACTGCTTTTTCTGCAATTTTACACTCTTCAACATTTGTACCAAGAGGTTTTTCAGAAAATACATGAAGATCTAATTCTAAGGCTTTTCTAATTTGTTCCCCATGCAGATGTGAAGGTGAACAGATAAATACAGCATCCAATTCTTTATTTGCAATCATTTTATCATAATCTTTATATGTATATTCTACTTCCCACTTTTCAACAGCCTTTTGAAGTTGTTTTTCTTCAAGAGCACAGACTGCTGTTAATTCGGCCTGTGGTATTCTGACTGCAATATTCTCAGCATGCTGAATACCAAGTCTTCCCAGACCAACTAATCCAATTTTTACTTTTTCCATATAAGATACCCCTTTCAAATTTAAGTTCAAGGCCAAAACACATAGATAACATCATACAATAAAAATTAATAACAATTTTATATATCCATCTCATTTAAAACAATAAAAGATTGTGTGATATTTCACTTTTAATAAAAGATAGGTAATATTTACACTGCATAAAAGACAAGATTTTAAATTATCAATTGACAGTGTAAAATATTACCTGTGAATATATTTGCAAATCATTTAGCAACCAAGGATTTTATCTGACACTAAGGAGTATTAAGTAAATTTTTAAACGTTTGCAAACATATACTTGAAAAATTTATTTGAAAAACTTACTTTCTAGCAACCATTTCTCCAAATTCTTCTTTTTTATCTTTAATAAAAGCTTTTATTTCATCTGCTGTAGGCATTGCTTCAGAACAGCTGTGTGCTGAAACTAACATAGAAGCTGATGCACTACCAAATTCTAGTGCTTCAATTAAATCCCAATCTTCGAGCAGACCATAAATAAATGCAGATGCATAGGCATCTCCACCACCAAAAGATTTCATTAATTCAACTGGGAATATTTTGATATCATAATGCTCACCATTTTCAGTGTAAGCTGTAGATCCTTCAGCACCATGTTTGATAACAACGAGTTCTGAGTTCTTTTCAAGCCATGTCTTTGCAACTACTTCATCTGAAGCATCCTCTGTATGATCTAAACGCTGCATATAGTTGAATTCACTTCTGGAACCAATAATTATATCACTCATTTCTGCTGCATGATAATAATATACTGATGTTTCTGCTTCATTAGCCCAGGAATAAGGTCGATAGTCAATATCAAAAATAACCTTAACTCCATTATTACGAGCATATTTCATTGCCAAAAATGCTGCTTCTCGAGAAGGACTTTTGGACAAAGCAGTACCCGATATCAAAAGAATCTTTGCTTGCTTTATATAATCCTCATTTATATCATCTGTACACAATTCTAGATCTACTGCCTGATTTCTATACATTAAAATACTGCTTTCAGTTTTGCTTTTTATCTCTGTAAATGTTAATCCTGTTTTTGCACCTGAATCATCGACCGGCATATTTGAGATATCAATACCTTCATTTTCAAAATACTGAAGTACATAATTACCAAGCTGATCATCTGCTACTCGCCCAATAAAGCCAACATTCTTATCTAATCTTGCCAAACCTATAGCTATATTAGCAGGTGAACCTCCTACATACTTTGAAAAAGTCTTTGTTTCTTCTAATGGTGTATATAACTCATTAGCGTTTAAATCAACAGCAGCTCGACCGAGTGGAATTATATCCATTGGTTTATCCTGATCAAAATCAATTAAATTCATATAATCTCATCCCTCCAATTAAATAATTTAGTTATTTATATCATAAAAATTATAGCACACAAAGCATTTTAATAAAACAAGCTTAAAATATTTTCTTTATTGGTAAACTCCATATTCTTTTAAAGCTTTCCACATAGCCATGAAGTTTTCTGTCGGTACATCAGCCTGAATATTGTGAACCGATGCAAATACAAAACCTCCCCCAGGGGCTAAAACATCGATGCTCCTTTTGGTAGCTTCCTCAACATCTTCTGGAGTACCATTTGGTAGAATTTCCTGGGTATCTACTCCTCCACCCCAGAAAGTTATGTCCTGGCCAAACTCTTTTTTTAATTCTTCTAAATCCATACCCTTAGCACTTATTTGAACAGGGTTAAGAGCACTAATGCCTTCTTCGATAAGCATTGGAATTAATTCTTTAACAGCTCCACAGCTGTGATATAAAATATGAACATCATTTTGAGCTATTTTTCTGATATAACTAAATAATTTTTTATGCATTGGATCAACAAATTCTTTAAGCATCTGAGGAGAAATTAGTGGGCCATCTTGACCAGCAATATCGTCATGTTCCTGAATAATCACCGGACGATTTCCAACGATTTTGAATACTTCTTCCCAGTACTGCATTTTAAATTCAGTTATTTTATTAAGTAAAGCTTCTGCCATTTTAGGATTTGCAGCTAAATCCATATAAAATTCACTAAACCCTCTCAACCAGAGTGATTCTTCAAAAATTCCAGAAATTGGAGGACTAATTGTAAACCCCATACCTCTTTTATCTATTTTTTTTATATCAGCTTCCATATTTTTAAAATAACTTGGATCTTTAGGATCTGGAAACTCAAAATTTTCAATATCTTTGACACTGGATGCATTAGCTAAAGGATGTTCTATCATATCAAAATAGAAACCATTTTCTTTTGGCATTTTCCACTTTATTCCAAGCGGATCTTCTGTATAATAATATCTATCATCTTCATCATATTCATATGAAAAACCAGTTGGAGTACCTGGAGTAACTTTTTTTACATCTATCTCCAATTTTTCTTGGAAATCTGGCTGTACATCAGCTCTTTGAGTTATAACATCTTCAATTTCAACATCATCATTGCTTAATCCCAATTCTTCTCTAACTCTTTTATAAGTATTAATATTTATACCGGAATTGTCACTACCACCTATATCAAATGGTACTCTATCAGGTTCTTTATGATTTAAAGATGCAAGAACCCTTTCTTGTGAAGTCATATATACATCCTCCTTAAATTTCTATCATAAAAATACAGACATCAAATAAAAAGTTGTAATTATTCAATTTCAAAATATTTACCTACAACCTCTTCTGTCTTTTCTTTACCTACTTTGATTGTTTTTTCGATATCCCAATCCCAGTATTCAGGTCTGAATAATTCTACAGAAACCATTTCATCATAACCTATTTCTTTTAGAGTTGAAAGGATTGCATCTAAGTCAATTGCACCTTCTCCTGGCCAGAGTCTTTTGTCATCTCTTAAAGCTCCAACTGGAAGATCTTCTGCATCATCAATGTGAAAGATAAATATCTTTTCAGAATCTGCATCTTTCAGGTTTTCAATTCTGGAGTTCATTGCATGAAAATGAAAACAATCTAGTACAAGACCAACATTATCTCTATCAACAGCCTGTACAATATCATAAGTTTGACCAAAAGTATTAACTGAACAATTAGGATAACCAACAAATTCATATGCTAATTTTACACCATAGTCTTCAGCAGTATCTGCAAGCTCATTAAGTACTCTAACTGATTCTTCTTTAATTTCAGTTTTGGTTTTTCCACCTACATCAAAAGTTGGGACAACTACAATCTTTTTGCAATCTATCTTTTCACCAACTTCACATAAAAAATTTAGATCTTCTTTAATCTGAGCATATCCTTCTTCATCTCTAAAGGTAATAAACTCTAATGCATTAAAGGCAAAAGGTTTAATGCGATTGTTTTCAAAAAAATCTACTAAATCATCTACTGTATTGTCTTTTAAATAATCACGAAGCTTATCTAATCTAATTTCAATTAATTCATAGCCATGTTTTTCACAGTATTCAAGATCTTTTTCTAATGTTGAATTTTCCATAGTTGTTGCCTGATTGAAACATACTTTCATAGTGATTCCCCCCATTTTTTATATTTCTAATATATATATATATGATTATGAAAAAATATTTTAAATAAATGAACTATAGCTTAATTTTAATTACTCTTTATTTTTGGCGTGTCCATTCATCCAAGAGCACAGCTGCAACTATAATAGAACCTCTAACTATCATCTGTACATATGGTGATACATTAAGAAGAACTAATCCATTATTAACTACACCAATAATCAATGCACCAATAATAACACCAGGTATTGTACCTACACCACCACTGAAACTCGTTCCACCAATTACAGAAGCTGCAATAGCATCAAGCTCATAACCTTCAGCAGCAGTTGGCTGACCCGCACTCAAACGCGCTGCAAGTATAATACCAGCTAATCCAGAGAGCATGCCTGCATATGTATAAACCCAGACAAGTTTTCTTTTCACATTAATTCCTGATACGACAGCAGCCTGTCTATTACCACCAATTGCATATACATGACGTCCAAACTTTGTTTTAGTCATAATAATATGTGTAATTAAAGCCGCAAAAAGCATTATAAATATTGGAAATGGAATACCAAATACATAACCCCCACCAATAAATCTAAATTGATCTGTCAAACCAGTTACAGGTCGTCCATCTGTATACATTAAGGCAGCACCACGAGCAGCCAGCATCATACCTAAAGTAATAATAAATGGTGGTATATTACCATATGATGTAACAATCCCGTTTATCATACCTGCTGCAGCACCAGCTAATAATCCTAATAAAATAGCTACGAAAAGCGAATGTCCTCCCAAACCAAAACTTGCTGCAACAACTCCCGCCAAAGCAGCAACTGAGCCAGAACTAAGATCAATACCAGCTGTTATAATAACAATTGTTACACCAAAACTTATTGTTGCTATCATAGATATCTGTCTAACAATATTCAAAAGGTTTCTAGTCGAAAGAAAGAAAGGTGAAGCAATTGACATCAAAATTATTAATACAACAAGAATAGATATCGACTGAAAACTCCTATAATTATTTTTTATCCAATCTTTAACACTAAAAGCCTGTGTGCCTGTATTTGATTCATTTGCCATTTTATCATCTCCTAAATGATTTTCTTTTTACTTAATTTATTCATGCACCATACCAGTTGCATATTTCATTATTTCTTCCTGACTTGCTTCTTCACGATTAAGTTCACCTGTTAAATTACCCTCATGCATAACATAAATACGATCACTCATTCCTAAAATCTCAGGTAATTCAGATGATATCATAATTACTGTTTTTCCATCTGTAGCAAGATCAGACATCAAACGGTGAATTTCGGCTTTTGCTCCTACATCAATTCCTCTTGTTGGTTCATCTAAAATTAAAATATCAGAATTGACCATTAACCATCTTGCTAGTAAAGCTTTTTGTTGATTACCTCCACTCAGATTACGCATCAGTTGTTCTAAGCTCGGAGTTTTAATACTCAAAATATCTACCATCTCTTCACAGTCTTTTTTTAATGAACTATCATTAATAAATACTCCAGACATATACTGGTCCATATTTACAACTGCCATGTTATCTTTAACGGAAAGCGGCAGAAAACAACCTGTTAATTTTCTATCCTCTGTTAAAAGTCCAATACCATAATCAATAGCATCTGAAGCTGATTTAATATTTATCTTCTTACCATTTAAATAGGTTTCACCCTCGTGATATTCTCTAATACCAAACATACTCTCCATAACTTCCGTTCTTCCTGCTCCTACAAGACCAGCAAGACCAACTATTTCACCTTTTTTAAATTCCATGTTAATATCCTTAAATTCATTACCACTAAAGTTTTTAATTTCTAGCACTGTTTCCCCTATATTAACATCTTCTTTTGGGTATAAATGGCCAACTTCACGACCAACCATTCTTTCTACAAGTGTATCTTCATTAACTTCATCTACATGAAATGTTTCTATAGATTTACCATCTCTAAGCACTGTAACATAATCTGCTATCTCAAATATCTCGTCCATCTTATGAGTAATATATATTATTGCAACACCTTTATCTCTAAGCAGATTTATTATTTTGAAAAGACTCTCTACCTCAGAATCGGTAATAGCCGATGTCGGCTCATCCATAATTATCAGCTTAGAATCATATGAAATCGCTTTTGCAATCTCAACCATCTGCATATAAGCGGTAGTTAAGTTTTTCATTTTAGTATTAGGGCTAATTGGAATATCTAGTCTATCTAATAAATTTTGTGTTAGTTCTATCATTTTGTTTTTTGCAACAAAAAAGGAATCTTTTACCCCTATTTCTTTACCTAAAAATATGTTTTCAGCCACTGTCATTTCTGGTACCGGACTGAGCTCCTGATGAATCATTGATATACCAGCATCAATAGAATCCTGAAGAGATCTATATTTCATAATCTCACCATCAAAATTTATCTGCCCATCATTAGGTTCATATAAACCAATAAGTACTTTCATTAAAGTTGATTTACCTGCCCCATTTTCACCCAGCAGAGCGTGAACAGTGCCCTTTTTTACATTTAAATCAACATTGTCAAGTGCTAAAACACCCGGAAACTTTTTTGTTATATTTGACATTTCTAATAAAAAACCTTCTTCTTTCATGTTAAACCTCCCTTATCTTATAGAGGATGGATACATTAGCTAATGTATCCATCCCTTTGTTAATTAATATAAGCTTAGAGAATAAGCAAATTATTCATACTTAGCTCTGTATTTATCAACTTCATCTTTAGTTACTAATTCATATGGAATCATAACCTGTTCAGGCACTTCTTTACCATGAACTAAGTCAGCTGCTGTGTGAATGGATTCTCTTCCCTGACCTTTAGCATCCTGGAATACTGTAAAAGCAAGTTCCCCTTTTTCTACATAGTCAAGAGCTTCAGGAGTTGCATCAATACCAGCTATTAAGAGATCATCTGCTGCACCAGCATCTTTTGCGGCAATTAACGCACCAATTGCCATTTCGTCATTATGTGCCACTATTGCATCTAACTCCATATCTCCCTGAAGCCAGTTCTCTGTTGCGTTCATAGCTTCATCACGATACCAGTCAGCAGCTTGAGTTGCTACTACTTCGATATCTGGATAGTTTTCTAATACGTTTTCAATACCCTGCTGTCTGTATATTTGAGGCTCATGGCCCATTTGGCCCTGAAGAACAGCAATTTTACCTTCTCCATTTAACTTATCTGCCATTGCCTGCATTAAAATCTCACCAGATTCAACTGAATCAGAACCTACATAAGAATCTGCAATTTCCTGATTTTCAATTGTTCTGTTTACAGTAATCAGACCAATACCCTCATCAACAATTCTCTGAGTCATCGGTACAGCTGCTGAAGCATCAACAGGCATTAAAACAATCGCATCAGCACCTCTAACCATTAGATTTTCTGCCTGATTCATCTGAGTTGCTGCATCATATTTAGCATCCTGGAAAATAAATTCAATGTCATCATATTCTGCGGCTGCTTGTTTCATACCATCCATCATATAAACCTGGAATTGGTCACTGAAATCTGCAATTAAAACACCAACTGTATATTCTTCTGCTGCAGCAGTTCCAATAAATAGACCAACTGTCATAATTAATGCCATTGTTAATACTAATAATTTTTTACTCATATTTTTCACCCTTTTTTTGTTTTTTTTAAACTTTAGTCTTTTTAATAAAACCAAGAACTTTAAAGCTTTGCCCACCTGATAAAGATAAATAATCAGGAATAAATATTAATTATGAAGGACTTTCAGTTACATCTGAATTATATTTTTATATCACCTCCTAAAAATAATATTCTAAATACACTACAATAAGCAATATTTAGAATTATCAAAATATATTTAAAAAAATCAAAATTACAAAAATTTTATTATAGTTATATGATCAAACTTGAAAATTGTATTTTCATTTTAAATTAAATAGAAATTTTAGTGGTTGTGAAGTTATAAAATTATTGAGAAGTAATAAGTGTTTGATAATTATTTCTAATATATCTTCAAATGCTTATAAACTTATATGATCTTGGAAAAGGTTTTTAAATATTAAACCTTTACAAAAAATTATATGAATAGATATTATTATTATATTTGAAGTGGGTTATAAAAATATTAAACCTTTGCAAAGATTCTAATTAGTTTGTATTTAGAAAAATAGTTAATATATTTTCTAAATATTAAACCTTTACAATAGTGTCAAAAAAAATATTTGATCGGAATTATTAAATTATTAAATTTTATATTATGGGTTAATTTTTATATTACATTAACAATTATATATTATAGATTTTGAATTGTCAAATAATTAATTGAGAAATTTGAGAAATCAATAAAAGGGGGTAGTTACTACCCCCTTTTATTGTAATTATTGATTCAATAAATGAGAATTACTTGCGAAAACGGTCCTTAACTTTATCAAGTATACTATCACCTTTTTTAGGGAGATCTCCACTTTCAGCACCTTCCAATGCCTGTTTGATCAGGGTTTCAGCATTATCAATAGCCTTAGATACATTAACTGATTTGATATATTTCCCTTCAAATCTTTTTAGAGCTAATTTTTCCTCAGAAGCAATTATAACAACATCTGCTTCTTTGATATCTTTTTCTGTGAGTTCATTATTTACACCAACAGAACCTTGGCTTTCTACCTTGATTTCTATATCATCCATTTTTTCAGCAGCTTCTTCTAATGCTTCTGCTGCCATATAAGTATGGGCTATTCCAGTTGGACATGAAGTAACAGCAACAATTTTTTTCATATTTACCTCCTAAGATGTTATTTGCTTTAACTATATTGATATTAAAGTTTTTATGATTAAATTGAAAAACTATAATTTTTTGTCATTTTTATTATATACAGCTAATTTAACATTGTCAACAAAAAATCTATCAGGCTATAATATCTAATAATAACAAGCTATTACTTTGTATTTATGTTAATAACTTTTTATTATTTCGTTCACTTTTTCTTTATCTTTTGCAAATATTACTAATTTTGAATTATCAAAAATATTTCTTTTATGCTCATTAACTTTAATCTCGTTTTGAGTTACATTGATAAGAAAAGTTTGTTCATTTTTCAATCTAACAAAACCTTTTACACGATAGGAGTGATCAAAAAGCTCTTCTAATAATTTATCTAATTTATCTTTTCCTAAACCATTATCAAATTCAAATGAAATTGCCTCGGGTCTACTAAAATCTTCAGAATTGATATTATCAACAAACTCTATATTAGCTTTATAAGATGAAAATATATTATCCAAGTTGCTTATATCAAAATTAGAATAATTTGTTTTTATTATTTCTACACCTGGATTTAATAAATTGATTTTACTTTCTATTTCATCTGCTTCTGCTTTATCAACTAAATCAGTTTTATTAATTATAACTAAATCACTATAGGCTACCTGTTCTCTAGCTGATGCAAGAGATTGAATAATCTTGCTGAAATTAGAAGCATCTACAATACAAATCATACCTCGATAATCAAATGCATAATCTGTAATATCATTGACACTATCAATTATACTATCAATACTTTTGGGCCTGGACATTCCAGAACTTTCTACAAATAAATAATCAAGATCAAGATCTTTATATTCTGCAATGGTTTTCACAAAAGATCCAGATAAACAGCTGCAAAAAATCGAACCGTTATTTATTTCTGATATTCCATTCTTTTCCTCTAAGTCAATAAGCTGGGCATCCACATTGATATCACCAAACTCATTGACAATTACACCAGTCTTTTTGTCCTTTAACTGATCTAAAAGATTATTAAGCATTGTAGTCTTTCCAGCACCTAAAAACCCGGTTATTATTACCAAAGGTATTTTAGATTCTTGTCTTACATAATTTTTTACATGCATTTTTCTAACTCCTCAATTAGCTCTTCTTTATTTGGAACAATTGAAGAAAATTTCAATTCACCATTGATATAAATACTCGGCAGCTGCTTTACTCCAACTTTAGTCATGCGAGCAATATTTTCTTTGCTGTTATATTTATATTCTACTACGTCTATATCCTTTTCGTATTCCTCTTTTACATCCATGGCTGCTGCTTTCATATAGGTACAGGCTGCACAGGTTGCAGAATCAAGAGTAAATACCTCAACAAGTGGTTTATCTAAATCACTATAATCAGGGAGTTCTATATCATCTGTATTGATTTCTTCTGCCTGATAATTTTTAACCATCTCTCTTACCTGTTCTGGCTCATGAACAGCCTGTTCAACAGCAATTGAGTTTTCTACAGGAACATCATATGGCATATCACAACCAGGAGATACAATCAGATTTTCTTTGCTTACTTTATCTAGAGTATCAATAACCCACTTCATATTATCCTGTTGATTCCCCAACAACATAACGGTTGTTAATGGTATATTACCTCCGAGAACTACATTATACTTATCTGTAATATTTTTTGCTTTTTCTAGTGGAATATTTTCATCAATTGAAATATTATCAGGTTCTGTTTGACACATTGGCTCGATATTTGCTGTTGCATCACCACAAACAAAAAATGAAGTAAATTTACCCTGATCCTTTATTTCAGCAAATAATTCAGTATATGGTTCTTTTAAAAACTGATTGAAATGAGCTGGAGAGATCTGAGAAACCATTGGGTCAACAGCAGCTACAATATCAACTCCATTTTCTATATAATATGATGCCATTTTTTTGGCAATTTTGTTTGTATAAAGAAGCAAATCTTTAACATATTCTGGGTCTGTAATCATATCCATAAATAAGTTTGTACCCCTTAAATGAGATGCTAGAGTAAAAGGACCACAGATTAATCCATATAATGCTGTATGAGATCCTACTGCTTTTTTCATTCTTCGAGTAACTTCCATTGCCATTGGTATTCTTCCCTCATCTTTTTGGGGAATCTTAGTCGGAATTTCATCTGTATCTTTAAGTGGATGTGTTTTTACTGTTGGAGGTGAATCTTCCTCCCACATTAGTTCACAATCAAGCACTTCTGCTTCAACCTGAAGATCAAATAATATTGGTTGTCCATCAGGCTGATAAATTTTATTTACTTCTAGAAGAGATTCAAATAATTTATCAGAATCCTCTAAAAGTTCTTTTGCCGAATAACCTTTAAGTTTCCCTGCATGTACTCCAGCAAATGGAACCCAGGGAAGTTTATCCCCCTGCCCTTCTTTAAAAACTTTATAGATTAATTCTTTACCATTCATTAATTCAACACTCCTCTATATTTATTGTTATTTAGTAATTAAATATCTTTTTTCATATAATTCTGGATCATAAGCTGTTCTCCGACCTGGACAATTCTCTCTTTTACATAATTGACAATTTTCAAAATGTATTTCAGTAGGAAAACGAACTCCAGTTACCGATTTAGTTGGATACATTAGCATACTATCACTTAATTTTACACCAATTTTATCTTCTGGATTATTAAGCAGCTTAAATAATTTTTCTTGTTCAGAGATGGGCCAATCTTCTAAAGAACCTGGATTCATATCAGAAGCTTTATCTAAATTATAATACTCATCTATCCTGATTAATACATCATTTAAGGCATTATTTAAAATCTCTTCTTTTAAAGAATCTGCCCAGTATTTCCTGAGTACTTCTTTAAATTTTTCAGACCACTTTTCCAATTCAATGCCAGCCGTAACTATATATGGATGTACTTTATATACGTCTTCAAGATTAATTCGTAATACTCTACTGCAGAATTTTATTCCTTCTACAGTTACATAATCTTCTCCTCTATCTTCTATATCCACCTGTTTAAACATGGCTTTTGGTTTTGCATTTTTTAAAGCATCATTGAGCATTTCTAAAAATTCATCTTTGTTATTATCTCTAATACATAGTTTTTTAATAAGTTGTTCTTTATCTGCTTGAACATCTATATTTTTTAATATCTTTATTTTGCTATTCAATATCCTCCCCCTCCTATAAGTCATGATTAATTATTATTTATAATCAAAAATCATATTCTCCATAAAAAAGTTTTGAAAGTCCTTCCGCTTAGACAATTCAATATATTCTACATTAGCTATTATATTCTGTGAAATGTTAATTTTCTTTTTGTCCAGAAGATTAATTTTTGCACCTAAGCCAGCTCCATTACCAATCTTAACTATATTATCTGTAAGTAAATTAGGAATAAGCCCTAATCTGCGCGCACTATCTGAGTTAATATAACTGCCAAAACCCCCTGCAAGATAAACTGTTTTAACATCTCTAAAAGAAATATTTGCTTCTCTGATTAAAGTTTGAATCCCTGCAGCAATGGCTCCTTTGGCAAGCTGAAATTCTCTGATATCTTTTTGAGTCAAAATGATGTTTTCTTCATTAGCTGATTCTTCTTTGGATGCAACTAAAAAAGCTTTTTGTCCATTATATTCCAAAATATTGTTCTTCTGAGCTGAACTGAGTTGATCCAAATTTTTAAATGCACCATTTTTATTTATATATTCTTTTTCTAAAAGAAAAGAAATGATATCTACTAATCCAGAACCACAGATCCCAATAGCATTTTTATGGGCTATTGTCTGATAACCATTTTGGTTATAAACTGATATTGCACCTGGTATTCCAGCTGCACCATGAGTAATGTTAGCTCCTTCAAAAGCTGGCCCTGCAGCTGCTGAACAGACATAAATTTTATTATTTTTAGCAAGTACTATCTCTCCATTTGTACCGATATCTATCATCAAACTCCAGTCATTACTGCTGTAATCAATAACTAAAAGATCACCCACAATATCTGCACCTACATAACTTGAGACTGATGGAAGTAATTGAATGACAGCATTTTTATTTGTATCAATCTCTAAATCTCTAGCATCTAAAATTATTTCTTCAGTAAAAATAGGAACATAGGGAGCTTTTGCAATATTCTCAGCAGAAACACCTAACAAAGAATGCAGCATTACAGTATTACCAACAATAGAAAGATGATAAATATTTTCATTTTTAATTTTAGTTCCCTCAATAAGAGCAGCTATTCCTTCATTTAATGATTTTATTAATTCTTTCTGCATTTTTATTAAAGCATTTTTATTTTCAATAGTATAATTAATTCTAGAAACAACATCTGCTCCAAATTTTTTCTGTGGGTTTTCAAATGAATGTATTTTTATTTCTTTCTCTTCAGAAAGATCAATCAGATACATAACAATTGTTGTTGTGCCAATATCAACAGCAATACCATATGTTTTATTGTTTTGACCAACTTCATTTAAATCAATGATAATATCATTTTTTAAAACAGCATTCAATTCCCTTTTTTTAGATAATTCAGCAAGTTTAGGCAGCAGATTATTATTAATATCTTTTATGCCTGAGTTGTAATCAATTATCCTCGTCAAATAATCACGCTGGTCTTCTAAAGTAGGTTTAGTTATTTTTAATTTCTTTTGAGTAATGAGTGGATCGAAATCAAGCTCAACTTCTATTCCATCAGTTAATATTTCCATTTCATCAATTTCAAATAGTTCTATAGCTGTTTTATAATTAATATTATGACAACAGGCAAGTCTAACCCCATTTTTCAATTCACTATTGTCAAGAAGATCTTTTTCCGCTTGATTTATATCAAAATTACCATCCAACAATTTGAATTTACACTTGCCACATATAGCTCCACCCCCACATGGAGCTGGTAAATTAAAACCGTTTTCCTGCAGTAGTTCTAGCAAATTTTCTCCTTTTTCTGCCTTAAGAACAGTTTTTTTATCACCTCTATAAACAGTTAGCTCACTGGTCAAACCGATCATCCCCTGAAAAGTTCTGAATTATTTTGAAGCTAATTTAATTATTAAAAAATATCCATTTTATGGCTATATTAATTAAGACACTTTTTCTTTAGCTGTACTTGCTGCAGTTGCTGCATCTTTAGCATAAATATCAGCTTTAATGTCCTGACAATATTTTTCTGTGATTGGAGCCCCTCCAATCATTACTATAACATCATCTCTTATACCTTCTTCTTCAAGCTTTTTAACAACTTTTTCCATAACAGGCATTGTGGTTGTTAGTAAAGCTGATAGACCAACAATATCTGGTTTATGTTCTTTTACAGCATTTGCGAATTCTTCTGGAGTAACATCTGTTCCCAAATCAATAACTTCGAATCCACTGCCTTCAAACATCATTTTGACTAAGTTTTTACCAATATCATGCAAATCTCCTGCAACTGTTCCAATAATAACCTTCCCAATATCTTCAACACCAGTTTCAATTAATTTAGGTTTCAATATTTCCATACCAGCATTCATTGCTCTTGCAGCTATCAATACTTCAGGTACAAAAACTTCATTGTTTTTAAACTTTTCTCCAATGATGCCCATTCCATCCATAAGTCCATCATAGAGAAGTTCTCTTGGTTCATATCCTCCCTCTAAACCTTCTTTAACCCCATTCTTTACTTCTTCAACGTTCCCCGCCTGAAGTGATTTAGATAAATCTTCTAATAAACTCATTATTATCTTTCCCCTTTCTAATTTTAATTATTTTATTTTGAATATTCTTTTCTTTTTTCCATATAAAACTTTAAATTATTAATTTAAATAGCTTCCTTCCCCAAAAATAGGATGCTTTTTTAAACGTTTACAATTATAGTTGTCCTCCTTCCTATTTTTATTGTAAACACTATACCCATTATATTGTTCTTTAACAAATAATTATTGTAATATTTTTTAAATTTATTTTAATTTAATTTGATTTTATAAAATATTCTTAGTCTTATTAACTTAAATCTTAAATTAAGATGGTTTCCACCGACCAGGGCTTATACCTTCCATTTTTTTGAAAACTCTTGAAAAATAACTTTGATCATTAAATCCTACAGCCTGTGCAACAGCAGCAAGTGAATAATCATTTTTTAAATATTCTTTTGCAGTCTCAATTCTAACTTTATGCAAATATTCAGTATATGATAGACCTGTTTCTTCTTTAAATATTGTTGAGAAGTAGGAAGAACTAAGTCCTACATGTTCTGCTACATCACTTAATTTGAGGTCATTATTATAAAAATTATCTTTGATATAATTAATCGCTTTAAATATTGTATCTTTGTTTTTTAGATTTGCAATTGAGAAAATGCAGTTAATAAAACCATCTAAAAATTTGCTCAAAATAGAGGAAAGTTGGTTAATATCTTCAGCTTTATTAATATTCTCAAAATATTCATATTCAAGGCCAAAGACCGACTCTAAATCAGCGCCGATTTCAATAACTGATCTTGCTAATGCTACCATTAGCTCTATTGACCTGGCTTTTACTATTTTAAAATCATCTCCACTTTTAAAATATATAATTCCAAGTATCTTATTCAGAATTTCCATTGACTTTTCACGGTGACCAAGTTTTACCTCGGCAATCAATTCATTTTCTTTTTCCAAAGGATAATGACTTTCATCATAATCATAATTATTATCTTTTAAAAAATGGATTGTTTCTGCAACTAAAGCAGCTCCTTTATTATAACGTTTCTTACTCTCTATAAAATTAGTTTCATTTCCAAAATTATTCATTAAATCAATAGATAATTTTTCTAATAGTTTTGATAGATATCTTGTTCTTACTGTATCAATGACTGCTATTTTATTTAAGTAGTTTCTGATTTTCCCCATATCATTTGAATCAAGACAGCTTTCTTTGATGATTTTTTCAATTAAAAAATCATCAACTTTATGAAGCAAGACCGCACCCCCAACTATAAAATACTTCATCTTTCCATTTTGAGTTATGGGTACTGACCAATTAACTAAACCATAAGGACAAAAATAAATATATGGCTCACCAAATTTTTGCGCCTGTAATCCACCATATTTATATGATTGGAGGCATTTTTCTTTTCCACATTTATCTTTTATGAAACTACAGAATTTATTTTCATTATAAGAACTTGAAAAACATATCAAACTGTTATTTTTATCAAATACTTTAGAATTTATATTTGTAGAAAAACTGTATATATCAAGAGCCTCCTTGATTTCATTTTTAAAATTTTTCATGCTTTTCCTCCAATTATAAAATGTAAATATTTAACTAATTATTTTTACCTAAAAGCATTAATGCTAATTTATCGAAATCTGCATTGTCGGTTTTCATGCTTCCAACTATATTACCATTCTTAAAAACACTAACATAATCGCTAATTTTTAAAATCACATCAATTTCTCTGCTCAGATAAATAAATGTTATATCCTTTTCTTTCATGATTTTAATTTTTTCAAAAAATACTGCAGTTTCTTTTTGAGTAAGTAATTTGGTAGGCTCATCAATAATTATCAATTTAGCTTGATATGAAAGAGCTTTTGCAAGTGCAACCAATAGTTTATCCAAATTATTTAATTTGTCCATTTTGAGTTCAGGAGCTAGAGCTATATCAAGTTTTTCAAGGAAGTATCTAGTTTTTTTGTAAAGTTTTTTTGAGCTGATAAATTGTAAAAACCCAAAACCAACAGTGGGCTCTCTGCCTAAAAAAATATTTTCTGCTATAGACATATTGGAGA
This sequence comes from uncultured Halanaerobium sp., assembly GCA_964649895.1. Lineage (GTDB taxonomy): Bacteria > Bacillota > Halanaerobiia > Halanaerobiales > Halanaerobiaceae > Halanaerobium. The sequence continues at coordinate 13,528 of CAZYRX010000018.1, read as the reverse complement.
AGAAATCTCCCCCATTTATCTTCTCAACTTCACTTCTTTTTTTCAAAAATCCCCAAATATCTTTATTTTCATCATCTTTTTTTTGCTGATGAATCATAAATATCCCTTTATTCAAAGCTTCTTCAAAATTATCAAACTCTACTGATTCATTATTATATATGATTTTCCCTGAGGTAGGTTTGATGGAACCACTAAGCATTTTAAGAATTGAGGCTTTCCCCGATAATTCTTCTCCAAGTATGGCATGGACTGTACCTGATTTAATTTCCAAATTATCTAATGAAATGTTTTTTGAGTTTTTTATTGTTAAGTTTTTAAATTTCAATATATAATCCTCATTAATAATAATCTACCTCCGTAAAATACAGTCATATAGGAATTATGATATGGATAGTCATATATATTATAACCTTTTTATCACTTTAATTTCAATTGTTATTTCTCAATCCAAATATAATTTCAATAATAATTGCATGTTAAAAATTTAAAATATTTATTCAGAGAAATTAATTATAACATTATTTTTGTTTTTAGAATAAAAAAATTAAAAATCATAAAATTTAAAAATAAAAGGATTTTCTTTAATATATAGAGTCTTTACTAAAGACCATTACATAAAGAAAATCCTATAGAATACAATTTAAAAGTTAAAACTAATTTCTATTAATAAATATATTCTTCAACTGCTTCAAACATAGCTATTACATTTTCTGGAGGTACATCAGGTAGTACATTATGAATCTGATTAAATACAAAACCACCACCTGGAGCAAATATTTCTAAATTTTCTTTTACATTATTTTTAACTTCTTCTGGTGTACCATTGTTCAATACTCCCTGAGTATTTGCGCCTCCACCCCAAAAAACTATATCTTTACCAAATTCTTTTTTTAGCTTATCTGCTTCCATATCTCTGGCATTTGTTTGAACCGGATTTATTATATCAAGACCAATTTCAATAAGATCAGGAATAATTGGAGTAATTGTACCACAAGAGTGAAGTAAAACTGACATATCACTATTTTGATGAATATAGTCAATCATTGTCTTTTGATGTGGTTTAAAGAATTCTCTATAATTATCAGGTGAAAGCAGCATACCTGAACTAGTACCCAAATCATCCGGAAAACGATAGATATCTACTACATCACCAACAGCATTACATATTTTTTTGAATTGCTCCATATATATCTTCATAGCAGCTTCCATTAATTTTTTTACATTTTTAGGATCAAGTGCTAAATCCATTAAAAATTTATCCATTCTTCTTAAATATGAACCTAATTCTCTTAAACTTCCAGGCCCTGAAAGCATTAATGCATAGTCTGTATTGTCTCTTAATTCAATGCATTTTTGGCGTAAATCATCCCAAAAGTCATCTTCTTCTTGTCTATGAAAGGGACTTACAGGAATAGAATACCACATTGCTTTCTTCATATCTTGGGCTAAATCATCAAAATTATCAGGATAACCATCAAGATAAGGAAAATATGTTTGGTCAAAATATGTAGCACCTTTAACTTTTTTAGCAATCAATTCTCCATCTTCATCATAATAGAACCAATCATCACCTTTTTTTTCTGGTCTAAACCAATCAGGATACTGGGCTTTACTACCATCCGATAGTTCAATATCATACCAGTCAATTATATCATCATAAATTATTCCAACATCTAAAACATCTAAGTTGAATTTATTCATAATTAATTCTTCAGGTCTAGCTAATTCTTGTATGACATCATATATTCTGGTATTACCTTTTTTTATGCCTAGATGCTTTTTTAGATTATTATAAGCTATAGCAGAAATTCCTGAACTCGTATGAGCTCCAAGATCAATCGGCACTCTATCAGTTTCTTCAAAGTTTAAAGCTTTTTTTACTCTCTCTCGAGAAGTTAATTTCTTCATTTAAATTAAACCCCTTTTTTAAATAATATGAATTAGCAACTTAGCAATTTGATTTTATAAATTTTCAAATTTAATACATTAAAATCTAATCTAATTTCGATATTTAATAATATTGAATTTAAAAACCTTTATACTTTTTATTTATCAGGATGGATACAGCTTGATAGCTGCACCCATCCTTTAAATTTACTATGAGTAAAATATTATTGGTTTATTCATATTTTGCTCTATATTCATCAACTTCATCTTTTCTTACCAATTCATAAGGAACCATGATTTGTTCTGGCAGTTCTTCTCCACTAAGAAGATCTGCTGCTGCATGAATTGCAGCTCTTCCCTGGCCTTTTGCATCCTGGAAAACTGAATATGCAAGTTTACCTTCTTCAATATAATCTAATGCTTCAGGTGTAGCATCAATACCAGCAATCAGTAAATCATCAGCTTTACCCATATCTTTTGCAGCAATATATGCTCCAATTGCCATTTCATCATTTTGAGCAACGATTGCATCTAAATCTTGAACAGACTGAAGAATATTCTCTGTTACGTTTACAGCTTCATCTCTGAACCATTCAGCAGATTGATTTGCTACAACTTTAATTTCAGGATAATCAGCTAAAATATTATTGATTCCTTCCATTCTTAAAACCTGTGCCTCATGACCCATCTGTCCTTGAATAATAGCAATTTTACCTTTTCCATCTAATCTTTCTGCCATTTCTTTCATCAAAAATTCTCCAGATTCTACAGTATCAGAACCAGCATAAGTTACAGCTAAATCTTGATCTTTTATTCTACTGTTAAGTGTGATTAAAGGAATTCCAGCATCCACAATTCTTTGTGCTGCCGCATTAGAAGCTGATGCATCAACAGGTATCATAATTACTGCATCAACACCTCTTACAATTAAATTCTCTGCCTGATTCATCTGTGTTGAAGCTTCAAATTTAGCATCATTATACATGAATTCAATGTCATCATATTCTGCGGCTGCCTCTCTTAAACCATCCATAATATATGCCTGGAATTGATCACTAAAATTACCAATTAAAACCCCAACTGTCTTATCTTGTGCTCCTACTTGACCGGAAAAAACAACTGCTCCTAAAAATAAGACTAATGTTAAAATTATTAATTTTTTTCTCATAAATTTCACCCCTAAGTTTTTTTAAAAATATACTCAATCTTACTAATAAATTACAAATACTTCTACTTTGTCAACTGCTTGGTTTCTTAAACTAAAAATCGTATTTTTCTTTAAAATTACTTGCTTACTATTTACTAGCTTACTATTATATACACCTCCCTAAAGGTAATATTCATAATTAATATTGGGCAAATATTAATTTATAAAAAGGGCTCAGTTAAAAAACATTCACAATCAATTTTAAAAATTTTAATGATTATAAAAATTGATCTTACTGTTAACTAGTTTACATTAATAAATTGATTAAGTCACTGCAAATTTTTGCGCAAAAATATACATATTTTGCTTGAATTCTGAATATATTTTATTTTTACTTTATTAAAGTTCTGCTAACTTCGGTGCAATCTCTTTTGATTCTTTTTTAGGAAATAATTCAAAACCAATTATATGTTCATAGTTTAATTCTTTTAATTCTTCCATTATATTATTATAATTTATTTCTCCAGTTCCTGGCTCACTTCTATCAGGAGAATCAGCTATATGAATATAATCTATCACATCAATATATTCTCTTAAATTTTCGATTATATTCCCCTCCATAATTTGCATATGGTATGCATCATATAATACTTTAACATATTGAGAATTTACCATTCTCACTAATTCTGCTGAATCTTTTGTATTTGCAAGACAGTTGCCCGCATGATCTTTTAAAGTATTTAATGCTTCTAATACTAATTTAACTTGAGCTTTTTCTGCAAGTGGAGCTAATTCGGAAAGTACTTTATACATATTAATATACTTTTGTTGTTCAGTTAATTCATCATAACTATCTAATACAACTCCACCTTCTCCTAAAGCATTTGAATGAATAACAAGGTTGTCACAGTTTAAATATTTTGCTTTTTCGATTGATGCTTTAATAAAACTTATATAATCTTCATTTTCTGTAGGATTCACAAGAGAATAATCTTTATCACCAGAAAAACTAGCAATTTTTAAATTGTTTTTTGCACATAATTCCTTAATTTTCTTTAAATCTTTATCTTCCCATGACCAGAATTCAATGTACTCAAATCCAGCTTCTGCAGCCAATTCAAAACGTTCTGCAAAAGGATACTCTGTAAATACTGTTTCAATACAAACTGATTTTTTCATTAATATCTCCTCCATTTAAATTAATTTTTTAAATTATTTCATTTAATTTTAAAATCTTTAGAAATTTAAGTAAAGAAAAAAGGACTGGGGAAAATCCTCTACTAAAAGATTTTCCTCAGTCCTTATTGGATACAAAGGTCCGTCCACTTAAACTTTCTTCTACCTGATCAGATTCAGAAGTCTCTGCTTCCTTCCCTCGTTGGCAACTGAATTCAATTTTGAACCAGTTTTTAATTTAAGCTTCTTACGGTTTAGCAATATTAAATTATTATTAAATCATTTATCTTATTAAAATTATATATGCTATTGGAAACGTTGTCAAGGATAAATTTTAATTTTTTGAAAATTTTATTTTTTTAAGTCATGGGTGAATAGATAATTACTTTTTTTACCTCAACTTTCGACATTAGTCTTTATTGATAAAAATATGCTGTGTCTCAAAAATGTTCATTAACTTAGTTGATAGTCTTGCTAATGCCGAAAGTTGAGTATAGATTGAAACAACACTCATACAATACTAATTTAACTCAGGAAAATAATTATGTTGTTCAATATAATCATCGAGTATTGATCTTGCGGTTTTCAGATCAGGAATCAGAGGATGAATAACTAAAGCCTGCAGGGCATAAGCATAAGAATTATCTCTAGCTGCTTTGATAGTCAATCTTTCATAACTTTTCACTGTTTGCAGCATTCCACGTGCATGTTCTGGTATTTCATTAATATTTACAGGATGCAGACCATTTTTATCTATATAGACCGGTATTTCAACAACATCTTCATCATCCAAACAATTAATCGCTCCATTATTAACAACATTTAGCAGCATGAGTTTAGGTTTCTGAGAATTTAATGATTTCATAACTTCTAAAGCTATATTTCCATAACCTGTTTCCATTTCCATTGATCCTTCTGAATTAATTCCTCCCCATAATTCTTCAGCAATATCATCACTTTTCAAACCCATAGTTTCTACCTGAAGATAACTATCATTACGTGCTCGATTATAATCTAAATATATTTGAAGTGCAGATTTATTGCTTTTTTGATTAATAATTTCATTTAATTCATTAAATAGTTTTTCATTTAAAGCTTTAATTATCTCACCTCTACTTAACTCACTTTCTTTAAGATTTTTTACAGCTTCAGTATTATTATAGTAAAATAGTAGGTATTCATTAGGAATCATTTTTATTTTTCTTAAAAAATCTGGATCAACTCTTGTTTCTTTAAGAGCCTGATCATTATTTAATACTTTTTCTGTAATATCATTTCCATTATGTAGTACTTTTTTAATCCAACCAAAATGATTGAGACCAAAATAATCATAAAACAGTTCTTCTTCTTTTAAATCTAACTCTTCTGCAATTTCTTCTTTTAAAACTGTGGGACCATCACATAAGCCAATCACTTTATTATACCCAGCCTCTGTTAAAGCTTGTGTTATCAGTCCAGATGGATTTGTTAAGTTAAGCACCCAGGCATCTGGAGAAATTTTTGAAATAATTTTTAAATAGTTAAGCATGACAGGTATTGTTCTCATTGCCATTGCAAAACCACCTGGGCCAGTTGTTTCCTGGCCAACAACTCCATATTTTAATGGTATTTTTTCATCAATTATTCTATCAGCAATCTGACCAACTCGAATAGTAAAAAATATAAAATCTGCATTTTTGAATGCTTTTTCTGCTTTAATTGTATAATTTAATTTTATATCGTTATCAGAAATTAATTCATCATTAATCAATTTAACATAATCCAGCTTTTCTTTTTCTATATCAAACATAGTAATTTCTTTAATAGAAAGACTTTTTCTATTTTTGTGAAGAGTTTTTATGATTTGAGGAGTTCTGACTCCTCCGCCTCCAACAATAACTATTTTCATAATTCCAGCACCTTCCTTTGCTAAATATAATTTTAATCTAAATATTTCGTGATCTCATTCATGCTTTCAGGAAAAGCAGTAGTTCCTCCAAGATCCCGTGTAGATAAAGATGCACATATATTTGCAGTTCTCAGTGATTCTGACAAAGAATAATTATTAACAACTGAAGCAATATAACCTGAAATAAATGAATCTCCAGCACCTGTAGGATCTTTAAATTTTATATCTAATGCACTGCTTTTTATAAAACCCTCTTTGCTATCAAATGTTACTGCACCATTTTTTCCCAAAGTAATAACTGTAGAAGTTAAGTTATTTAAATAAATACAGGCTTCTTTAATTTCTGAAAAACCTGTAATTTTTTTTGCTTCCAACTCATTACAAAAAAATATATCTACATATTCCATGATTTCCTTGAATTCATTTTTATGTAATGCATAATATTCTGCTGCATTCCAACCAGTAACTAGAGAAATTTTTAAGTCAAAATTACTAACTTTTTTTATTAAATTTATAAATTTAAGTCCTGGAAACAATGAAATATGTAATCTTGTAAATTCCTTCAATGTATTGTTATCAATAAACTTTTTTAATATGTTTTCTGCTTTAAAATCAACCCCTCTATAACTGATAAATGATCTATCCCCATTATATACTAAAGCAGTAGAATTATTGGTTACTGCATCATTAATTTTTTTCAAATATTTTGTCCCGACTTTTTCATTCTTTAGAGTATTTAATACATAATCTCCCTGAAAATCTTCTCCAACGGCACCAGCCAGTTCCACATTTAAACCTAATCTGCTCATCCCTATAGCTGTAATTGCCATACCACCTGCTGTAGTTTTAAAATTAGAACAGAATATTTCTTGACCTTTTTCAGGAAGCTTTTTAAAACCTGTATAAATAGTATCAAAAAATATTTCTCCAATTAATAATATTTTTTCTGTCAAAATCATCTTCCTTTCAAACAAATATATTTTTTATTTGATTTTTAATCAAGTACTCCCTGACTTAGCCCCTTGACTAAATGACGCTGAAATAACAAATAAAAGATTATCATCGGTACAGAAGTAATAGTTGTACCTGTTAACATTAAAGGAATATTAGTTGTATACCTTCCTTTAAAAAACATAAGTCCAACTGGAAGTGTCACTTTTGCTGGATCTTGGAGCAGAATTAAGGGAAGCAAATAGGCATTCCATGTCCAAACAGTAGTAAGAGCTGCAGAAGTAATAATAGCTGGTTTAGCAATTGGAACTAATATTTTCCATAAAACCTGCCAACTAGTTGCTCCATCAACTAAACTTGCCTCTATTAATTCTTTTGGTAATCCTTTAAAAAATGAACGTAATACCATAGTTGCAAAACAAGCACTCATTGCCACTTGTGGTAAAATAGGGGCTAAATAACTGTCAATTAAATTTAACCTAGCCATTAATTGATATAGTGGAATCATTATAAAAGGTGTTGCAATCATTATACCAACAACAGTAGTAAATAATTTAATTGTCTTTTTAAAAGGGAAGTCCATAAATGCAAGAGCATAAGCAGACATAACAGCAAATATATTTGCCAAAATAACTGTAGGAGCAGTAACAATTATTGTGTTCACAAAATAGTATCTAAAGTTATATTCAATTAATACTTCTTTAAAGTTAGCTATATCCCAGCTTTCTGGAAGAGCCAGAGCTCCATTTATAATAATATTTACATGCTCCCGAAAAGAACCTAAAAACATAAGTGCAAATGGAAGTAAAATAAATATAGATAATAAAATTAAAATAAAATATGTTAAAAAATTTTTGAAAATATTCTTTGTTTTTATCATATTATCCCCCCTCACCAATTCTCTCTATTAACTGTGTTAGAACCAGTATCATTACAACAAGAATAACAACTAAAGCTGATGCATAACCAAGCTCATACTGAACAAAAGCAAGTTCATAAGCATAAAGAGAAATTGGTCGGGTTCCATACGAGCCACCTGTAGTTGCAGAAACTATACCAAAGATATTGGTGCTCAAAGATCTTATCAAAGTAACAACAAAAACTACTACCATTTCATACCTTAACTCAGGTAAAGTAATATACAGAAATTGTTGTGTAGAATTAGCTCCATCAATTTTTGCAGCTTCATAAATACTCTCATCAATTTTTTGTATTCCTGCTAAAAATATAATTACTGCAAAACCTAATGTTAACCAGATACCTATAAATCCAACAGCATATGGAGCAGTTTCTCGATGTCCAAACCAGGCAGTTTGATATTTATCTAAACCTATTGCTCCTAAAATTTGGTTAATCACTCCGAATTGAGCAGAATAAATCCATGAAAAGATTATACCAATAGCCACAGAGGCAATTACTTGAGGCAAGAAAAATACAGTCCTAAAAAATCTTACTCCAAATAGTTCAGTTCTTCCAATTAATGAAGAAACTATCAGCCCTGTGATTACAGGTATTATACTGTACATAACTATATAAATTAAATTAGCATTAAAAGATGCCCAAAATTTTGGATCTTGAAACATATTTATGTAATTCGTTAGACCTAAAAAAGACATATCACCAATACCATCCCATTTTAATAAACTATAAAAAAATGTGCTTACAAAAGGATAAATCAAAAACACAGATGTTACAGCTAGGGTAGGCAAGATATAAACATATGGAGTGAATTTACCCAATATATCAAATAAAGGTTCAAATTTTTCATCTTTCTCAGCAGCCATAAAATTCCTCCTATAATCATTTAATTAAGCGACCTCTGTCCAGAGGCCGCTTTTTTTATTTAATATTTTTACTTGACTTGAGGTTTTTCATCCTGCCATTGTCTGTAATCCGTTTCTATTCTTTCAACAAATTCTACAGGAGATATATCTAAATTCATCAAGTCTTGACCAGCTTCACCCATAGTATCCCACATTGATGATGAAATCCAATCTAAATAATGTCCTAACCTTCCTGATTCGTTAACTTCATTCCAGGTAGTATAAATATCATATTTTAAAGTTCCTTCTTCTATTCCAGAAATATCTACAGGAACTGAGGCAGGCAGACTATTATTTTCTATTAGATGTTCATTGGTATTTTCAGATGAAACAACTATATCAATAAATTCTGCAGCCAGATCAGGATATTCTGTATAAGCACTTATACCATAAGGAACGAGCATTCCACCAACCTGAGGAGGTAAGTCTCCATCTTTTTTGTAAGGAGGAAATGGAAAAAACCCTGCTTCTATATCAGATATAGTTATATCTCCACTATACCAGCTTCCTTGAATAAATATTGCTGCTTTTCCAGCTGTAAATATTGGCAGAGCATCATCTCCATTTAAACCAGAAAACCCTTTAACAAAATAATCGTTTTTTACCCATCTCTGTAAAATTTCAGCAGCTTTTTTTGTGCTTCTATTTACAAAACTTCTTTTTTCATCCCAGCGAAGTACAATATCATCTAAGTATTCTTGAGCGGCATCTGCTCCCATATCATTAGCCAGAACACTGCCTAATACTTCACCATATAGATGGAAAAACTGCCAATCATCTAAACCACCATAAGTAATTGGAATATATCCTGCATCTCTAATAGTTTCGCAAACTTCTTCAAATTCTTCTAAACTTTGTGGAACATCTAAGTCTAGTTCTTCAAATATTTCTTTATTGTAATAAACTCCAACTAATTCTCCCATAAATGGAACTGCATAAAGATTTCCTTTTCCTAAAACAGTACCATCTTCAGTGTAGCGGGCTCTATTCATTACAGCAGGAGAGAGAATCTTATCTTCCCAATTATATTTTTCTGCATAACTATCTAAAGCAAGTAGATGTCCTCCTCTTACTAAAGGTCCCATCATTGTTTCTGCATTATTTACTGTTAAGATATCTGGTCCCTGACCTTTAGGAAGAGCCGCCATAATCTGCATTTTTAAATCATCTAATGGTCTTGCAACACGCTGAAAACTAACATTAGGATGTCTCTGTTTAAATTTATCCATAGCATCTTTAATAATTTGATCATTGGCCTGCCTAAAATAATTATCCCATACTTTAAGTACAACTTCTTCTTGTGCTGAAACAATAGGAGCAAGTAAAGCCGACACCAACATTACGGTTAAAACGATTACAAAAATTGATTTGTTCATTTGCATTTTCCCCCTTAAGTAATTTTGACTTTATTAAATATCATCTTTCTTTAGTAATTAACAAGTTATGTATTATACAAAGAAAGATAAAAAAATTAAATCAACGTCTGCTAGAAATTTGAAAATAAAACCTGTCTGTTCGATAAATATTTACACAATATATTATTGCTTCCATTTTTATATTAAAATAAGTTTCTTCTGCACTTAATACCGGTGCTCCAGGTTTTAATTCCAATCTTTCTGCTATATCTTTTTCAACACCTGCAGCTCTAACATTAAGCTGAGAAAATTCTGGTTCGATTCCACAGCTTTCTCTTAAATAATTAAATAATGATTCTTCTAGATCAGCTAATTCAAAATCTTCAGGAATAACTGATACAGGTAATTTATCTATACTATATATCATTGGTTGACCATCACCAGTTCTTGTTCTTTCAATAACTGCAACTTTAGTTCCCTTTTCTATATTTAAAATATCTGCTAAAGTTTGATCGGCTTTCTCCCATCTTAAATTTTTATAACTGGTGCCAGGTACCATGTTCTGTTCATTTATACTTTCAGTAAAACTTTTTAATCTTTCCATTCCATTGATCTGGGAACGAGTAATTAATGTTCCGATTCCCTGCATTCTTTTTACTAATCCGTCTCTTTCAAGAATACCTATCGCTTCTCTAATCGTACTTCTACTAACAGACATAATTTCTGTAAGTTCTTTTAATGGAGGTAACTTATCATTATCTTTAAAATCTCCATTTTTTATTTCTTCTTTTAGTTCATTTGAAATCTGTATATAAAGAGGTTGTTCACGTCTTCTTCTCGTCTTTTCCATTGGATCAACTCCTCAATTCGATAATACATCATTCATCATTCATCTGATGTCTGATTTAATTATATTAGTAATTTTGAGAATTGTCAAACACTTTATGTAGTTTGTTATAATATTGCAATAATAATTTATTTTATGAAATAATAGATTTTCGAGTTAGTTTCTTTATTCCCAGGTTCAGATTTTGTTAAATTTTATTAAACTAAATATATAAAAGCTGGAAAATTCTTTGAACAAAGAATTTCCAGCCATAAAATAAAAATTAATTCTTAGACTATAATAAATAATTGATCTTTATACTCTACTATATTTCTGCAACTACTCTACATGGTAATCCCGTCATACCGGTAAAATTCAAAGGATAAGTATGGGCAGTAAAAGTATTTTCAGATTTAAGCAAAGAATCTAAACTACATAAATTTTCCACAATAAACAGGCCATTATTTGCACATTTTTGGTCCACTGGAGTATGTTCTTCTCCTCTTCTAACACCAGCAAAGTCTATTCCAATAATAGAAACTTTTTTATCAATAAGTTTATCAATCAAATCATATGACAATACTGGATGTTTTTGAGAATATATATCACTTCCATATTCAAATTCATCTGAAAAACCAGTATAGAAAGCCACAAACATATCTGCTTCTATTTTATGTAAATCAATATCAGATACCTCTATTTCTCTATCTTTAACCTGAGAAACATCAAATACAATTCCCTCTCTTTCCAAATAATCCAGCGGAAAAGTTTTATTCATAACATCAAAATGTGTACCTAAATGCCCTAAAAAATTATATTCATCTTTCTTTTGAGATTCCTTTAAACGTTCTGCTGATAGATTAATTGTAATATCAATAAACAATCTATTTCCTCCTTTAGTAGTCTAATTATTAAAATTTTATCATAGCTCAATTAATACTACAATAGTATATCCTTTTTAAAGATAGCTAATCTCAAGTTAATTATAAAAAGAGCAAAACTGGCACTTGAAATTAGCACCAGCTATAAACTCATTACATTATATTCATTCTGAACTTAATAAATAAATTATTCTAATCTACAACTTACTCAGATTGCTGCTTATTCAAAATCAACCCAAACTCCACCATTTTCTGCTGAACGAACACAGCTTTCTATCCAGCGAACTCCGTCTATACCTGCATCAATATCGGGATAAGTTATATCATTAAGCGCTTCTTCATTATTTTTATTTTTTGCATCAATTGCTTGAGCAATTTTTAAATATACATTTGCCCAAGATTCAGCAAGACCTTCAGCATGCAAAGCCGCAAGACGATCAACATCTAAAGATTCATCGTAGAGATAATCCATTCCATGATGCATAATCCGATTTGCTTCTCCCTGTACTTCATAACGAAGCTCATTAGGTTTAGAATCCCACCACTCAATGCTAGCTTTTGAACCAACAATTCTAATTCGTTGAGGATCCATGCAACCAGCATTTACACTTGAAGCCCACATCCTTCCTACAGCCCCATTATTATAATGCATCAGAACATTTGCATTATCTTCTAATGGTTCTCTACTTTTTATAAAACTCTGTTTGTCACATAATAATTCTTCTAATTTCATATCATCTGGAAGCATTAACTGAGCTGCATAAAAAGTATGTGTAGACAAATCTCCTAAAACATAACTTTTTCCAACTACATCAGGATTAACTCTCCAACCTCCACCACCATGACCTGCTTCTTCATTATCAAAACCATGAGCATACATTAGATCAACAATTCTTATTTCTCCAAGATCACCATTTTCAATCATTTTTTTTGCCTGATATACCATTGGGTGACCACTATATCCATAAGTTACACCAAGTATTTTGCCCTTTTTCTTTGCTAGTTCCTTTAGTTCTTCCCCTTCTTCAGTTGTAAATACAAATGGTTTTTCACAAATAACATGTAAATCAGCATTTAATGCTGATTTTGCAATTCCATAATGAGTATTATTGGGAGTAGCAATTGAGACAACTTCTATTCCATCTTCGCGTTTAGCTTCTTCTGCAAACATTGTTTGGTAATCTTTATAGCAGCGATCTGCTTCAACACCAATATTTGTACCAAAATCTTCTCCTCTTTCTGGATCAAGATCAAATGCTCCAGCAACTAATTTATAGGCTGTATTATCTCTTAAAGCTCCAGATCTATGCTTATATCCTACTTTACTAGTTCTTCCCCCACCAACCATACCCCAGCGTAATGGCTTGTCAATCATTTTTTCTCCGTTTAACATTATAGCTCACTCCTTTTACAATTTTAGTAAATAAAGTTTTTGATTTCTTAATATTTTGATTTATTGATGTGATAAAGCAACAAAAATTCATTCTAAATTCTTATTTGATGTTTAATCCTAAATTTATTGTTATCTACTGATAGTCTGCTTTAAAGCATCAATTGAAGTTTCTATTCCAGCCTCAACTGACATAGTTAAATC
>CAZYRX010000017.1:0-36803 GCA_964649895.1 uncultured Halanaerobium sp. | reverse complement strand
TATTTAAAGAAAATATAAATAATGATAATATGATTTTATAAAAAATTTAATAATAAATGGGAAATTTAGATATAAAGTAGTTAGGAGGATATATATGAATTCAATTGGTATCTGTATGGGAGCTTCTAATATAAAAGTTGTTAAAATAACAAGGAATAGTGAAACCTTAAAAATTGTAGATTATAATTCACTTTCACATGAAGGTAATGCAGCCAGAACTTTAGAAAAAGTACTAGCTGAATTTGATTTAAATGAAGATAATAATTTTGCTGTTACAGGAAGAAAATTTAAAGAATTTGTCAACCTGCCTTCTATAGCTGAACCGGAAGCTACAGAGCTTGCATATAATGAGATAAAAGATAAATATCAATCTATTGATGCAATTGTAAGTGCAGGTGGAGAAACTTTTATGGTTTATGAATTAGATGAAAAAGGTAAAATTGCAGATGTACACAGTGGTAATAAATGTGCATCAGGTACCGGAGAATTTTTCTTACAGCAGTTAAAAAGAATGGATCTAAGCCTTGAAGAAGCTATGGAGTCTGCTAAAATAGATAATCCTTATCATCTTTCAGGAAGATGTTCTGTTTTCTGTAAAAGTGACTGCACCCATGCATTAAACAAAGGTAAAGATAAAGGTAAGATAGTTGCCGGATTGTGCAGTATGATGGCAGATAAGATAATGGAGCTGCTTTCTAATTTTAAAGCAGAGTCGATTATGGTTATCGGTGGTACAAGCAAAAATAGTGTAATGATTAATTTTTTGAGAAATAAATTATCAACTGTAATTGTGCCAGAAGAAGCAGATTACTTTGAAGCTTTAGGTACAGCTCTCTGGGGAGAAAAACATGGCAAAGGTTTAGTTGACAGTGATTTGTATAGTCGAGATAAAAGCTCATTTGAGTTTTTACCTCCATTAAAAAATTACAGAGATAAAGTAAGTTTTAAAGATATGGAAAAAGATACTGCAGAATCAGGTGATATCTGTATTTTAGGGGTTGATGTAGGATCAACCACAACTAAAGCTGTAATTATGAGAAAAAAAGATGATGCTTTATTAGCTTCTGTATATTTGAGAACAAATGGTGATCCTGTTGGAGCGGCTAGAAAGTGTTACAGTAAATTATTGAAGCAAATTGGAGATACCGATATAAAAATAATTGGACTTGGTGTTACAGGTTCGGGTAGACAGATTGTCGGATTACATGCTCTTACAGAATCAATCCATAATGAAATAATGGCTCATGCAAAGGCTGCAGTATATTTTGACAGTGAAGTGGAAACAATATTTGAGATAGGTGGTCAGGATGCAAAATATACTTATATTATAAATGAAGTTCCTACCGATTATGCTATGAATGAAGCTTGTTCTGCAGGAACCGGTTCATTTTTGGAAGAGGCTGCAGAAGAATCTTTTAAGATCAATGTAGAAGATATTGAAGGAATTGCTATGAAGGGAGAGCGACCTCCTAATTTTAATGACCAATGCTCAGCTTTTATCAGCAGTGATATTAAAAGTGCGATTCAGGAAGGAATTAAAGTAGAAGATATTTGTGCAGGGCTCGTATACTCTATCTGCTTAAATTATACAAATAGAGTAAAGGGTAACCGTGCTGTTGGAGACAAGGTTTTTATGCAGGGTGGAGTCTGCTATAATAAGGCAGTTCCCATTGCAATGGCAGCACTGACAGACAAAGAAATAATTGTACCACCTGAGCCGGGTCTTATGGGAGCTTATGGTGAAGCTTTGCTGGTAAAACAGAGTCTTGATTTGAACTTGACTGATGAAAAAGAATTTTCACTTCATGAACTTGCAGATCGTGAAATCAAATATCTTAATTCATTTATCTGCCAGGGAGGAAAAGAAGATTGTGATCGTAGATGTGAAATAAACGTAATGGAAATAAAAGGGGACAAATATCCCTTCGGTGGTGCTTGTAATAAATATGTTAATCTATCTCAAGATTTAGAATATGATGTTAAAAAATTGGATTATGTACGGAAAAGAGAAAAAATGGTTTATGAAAAATATCTTGCTAGCCCAGCAAAAGCTGAGAAGAAAGGCAGGATTGGTATCAATCGATCACTAACAGTAAGCACTCTCTTACCTCTTTATTCAAAATTTTTTGCTGAACTTGGTTATGAAGTTGTGCTTCCAGAAGATGCCCATGAAAATGGTATTCAAAAACAGGCAGCAGCATTTTGTCACCCGGTAGGCTTAAGTCACGGCTATATTTATGATCTTCTCCATAATTATGAGATGGATTATATATTTCTGCCCCATGTTAGAGGATTATATGTTGAAAATGGAGCAGAAGAAAGTATGCTCTGTCCTATGGCTCAGGCTGAACCGTACTATCTTTCTGCTGTATGGCCTGAATTAAAAGAAGAAAATGTTTTTTCGCCTGTTTTGGATTTTAAACACGGTTTTTCTAATGTGGAAAGTGAATTTATAGATATGGCTTTAAAACTTGGCTCTAATAAAAGTCAAGCTAAAAAAGCATATAATAAAGCTATGGAATATCAGTCAGAGTTTAATAAAGAATTGAAGCTTAAAGGTAAAGAAGTACTCGAATATTTAAAAGAAAACCCGGATAAAAAAGCTGTAGTTATCTTTGGAAGACCATATAATGCTTTTGTATCAGAGGCAAATATGGGTATTCCACATAAATTTGCTTCCCGAGGAGAAATTGTAATTCCTTATGATATGCTCGAATTTAATGATAGAGAAATTCAGCAAAAGATGTACTGGTCAATGGGTCAGATGATTATGAAAGGAGCTGAATTAGTGAGTGAGCATCCCAATCTCTTTGCCGCTTATATCACTAATTTCAGCTGTGGTCCTGATTCATTTCTTCTAAATTATTTTAGGGATGAAAATGGAAGCAAACCATCACTTATACTCGAGCTTGATAGTCATACAGCTGATGCTGGATTAAATACCAGGATAGAAGCTTTTTTGGATGTCGTAAACAGTTATAGAAAACTTCAAGAAAATCAGGGAATTATTTTAGAAGAAGAAAATGATTTCCGAAAGGCTGAAATTGAATATAATGAGAAATTAAAAATTATTGATTCATCAGGTAATAGTTTTTCACTTGATGATCAGCAGGTAAAAGTATTAATACCTTCGATGGGAGGAAATGCTAGTAGAGCTCTTGTTGCTGGTTTACGGTACAGTGGAATTAATGCTGTAGCTGCAGATGAGCCTGGGGAAGAAGAACTAAAAAGAGGGAGAGCAAATTCTAGTTCTAAAGAATGTCTTCCTTTACAGCTTACTCTTGGAACCTTGCTTAATTACTTAGAAAAAAGAGAAGATGATGAGGAAGTATTAGCCTATTTTATGCCTGAAGCTTCAGGGCCATGTCGATTTGGGCAGTATAATGTTTTGCTTAATAATTTAATTGAAGATAAGGAATTAGAAAATACAGCAGTATTAACTTTAACTTCTGATAATGGTTATGCAGGTCTCGGCAAAAAATTCACGATGCGCGCCTGGCAGGCCGTAATAACTGCTGATGTGCTCGATGATATTGAGAGTGTAATACTTGCACTTGCAGAAAATAAAAAAATGGCCATTTCTCAATTTAGAGAGAGTGTTGATTTGATTTTTAATGCTTTTGAAAGTCATAAATGGTCTGATGTAAAATATATACTAAAAAATGAAGCTAAACAACTATCCAATATTAAACTTAAAGAGCCTTACAAAAATGCTAAAAAAGCTGCACTTACAGGAGAAATTTATGTTAGAAGTGATAAATTCTCGCGAAGATTTATAGTAGAAAAATTAGCAAAAAAAGGTATTGTGACTAAGGTAGCTCCAAATAATGAGTGGCTTTATTATGTAGATTATTTAATAGAAAATGGAATCAATAAAAATAAACTTGGATTTTTCGACTCTTTGAAACTAAAAGCTAAAAATTTATTTCAGAAGCATGTTGAAAAAACAATTAAAGATATCTTCGCAGAAACTGGGCTTTATGAATATAAAATGACTGATGTAAATAGAGTTATTGATTCCGCTGAAAATGTTATCTCAAAAGAATTAACCGGAGAAGCTGTATTAACAGTTGGCAGCAGTATTGATGAGATTGTAGAAGAAGTAGATGGGGTTATTATCATAGGACCTTTTGGCTGTATGCCGCATCGAGTTGCAGAATCTGTACTCACAAAATCTCTTGAAAAAGAAAAATTAAAAGAAGCTCAAGAAAAAGGAAATGAATTTACAGAAAAAGTTCTTGAGAGATTTTCTTCTCTACCATTTCTGGCTATCGAAACAGATGGTAGTGTATTCACTCAAGTTATAGAAGCAAGGATTGAATCTTTTGCTCTTCAGGTAGAGAGAGTTAATCAATTCAAAAATGAACTAAAAGAATAAAATTGAAGAATTATTGAGAACAGATGAATTAACAGGCTTAAGCAACCGCAGGCATTTTATGGAATATTTCAAAAAAATAATTTCTAATGCAAAAAGACATGACCTTTCCTTATCACTTGTAATGTGTGACCTTGATAAATTTAAAACCATTAATGACAATTATGGTCAGCATGTGGGTGATATAGTTCTGGAAACCGTTGGGGAACTGCTTCAGGAGGAAACTCGTGATAAAGCCCTTTATAAGGCAAAAAATAACGGAAGAAATCAAGTCTGTTCATTATAATTAATACTTTATAAAGGAAAATCTGTTTTTCTGTAGAATATTATATATAGGTAGGGCTGGATAATTATAAGCAAAAAGAAGGTGATATATTTGAGTGACATCTTTTTGAAATGGACGGTTTGTTCTCTGCTTATATTGGGTTTTTTGACAATTTTTTCAGGTGGACTGAGAAGTCAGTCGGCGGCAGCCTGCAGCAGCTGTAAATTTGTTTTGACTATTGAAGGAAGAGGAACAATTACAATTACTAATAACACTAATAAATCTACTTATTCAGCTAATGGTGGCAGATTAACAAGTATTTTTGCAGCTGGTACAGAAATTAAGATAAATGCTGCAGCAGATGATGACTGGAGTTTTGCTGGTTGGGAAGGCAGTATTAGCAGTATAGAAAACCCTCTCGTTATTGAAATTGAAAAAGATATGGAAATCAAAGCTGTTTTTAATAAAAATAAATAATATTTCTAAATCTTATACCTCTTTATAAAAAAGAGGTTTTTTTTGTATATTAAATTGTCTGCTATTGGATAAACTTTTAACTTGGATTTCTGTTTTTTCTGAATATTTATATCGAAGCAGGAATTAACCTGCTTACATATAAAATATTAGAAAGGCTAAATATTTTTGAGGAGGAGAGAAGTTATGCCAAAAAGAGAAGATATTAAAAAGGTTTTGATAATTGGTTCTGGCCCAATAGTTATTGGCCAGGCATGTGAATTTGATTATTCAGGAACACAGGCATGTAAAGCATTGATGGAAGAGGGTTATGAGATAGTACTTGTTAATTCTAATCCAGCAACAATAATGACAGACCCGGAAATGGCCGATAGAACATATATAGAACCCTTAACTTTAAAGAGTTTAGAAAAGATTATAGAAAAAGAAAAACCTGATGCTTTATTATCAAATTTAGGTGGTCAGACAGCTTTAAATCTTTCATCAGAATTATATGCAGCAGGAATACTTGATAAACATGGTGTAGAAATTATTGGTATTCAGCCTGAAGCAATAGAGCGGGGAGAAGATAGGATTTCTTTTAAAGAAGAGATGGAAAAGCTTAATGTTCCAATGCCTAAAAGTTTACCTGCTTATTCTGTTAAGGAAGCAGAAAAAATTGCAAAAGATCTAGGTTATCCAGTTGTAGTTCGTCCAGCTTATACAATGGGAGGTACAGGTGGTGGTCTGGTATATAATGTTGAAGAATTAAAAAATACAGCTGAAAATGGTTTAGCAGCCAGTATGATTAATCAGATATTGGTAGAAGAAGCGGTAATCGGATGGGAAGAATTAGAACTAGAACTTGTAAGAGATGATAAAGGCAAAAAAATATCAATTTGTTTTATTGAAAATGTAGATCCTATGGGAGTACATACCGGAGATAGTTTTTGTGTTGCTCCAATGTTAACAGTAGATCAAAAAGTACAGGATAGAATAGAAGAGTACAGCTACAAAATAGCAGATGCTATTGGAGTAATTGGGGGGGCAAATTTTCAATTTGCATATAACCCGGCTGATGATAGACTGGCTGTAATTGAGATGAACCCAAGAACTTCCAGATCTTCTGCTCTTGCATCAAAAGCAACAGGTTTTCCTATTGCAAGAATATCAACAAAATTATCAGTAGGAATAACTTTGGATGAACTTCCTTACTGGAAAGAAGGAACACTCGATAAATATGAGCCTAGTGGTGACTATGTAGTTGTAAAATATGCTCGCTGGTCATTTGAAAAATTTCCTGGTGCAGAAGATAAACTTGGAACTCAAATGAAAGCTGTTGGAGAGGCAATGAGTATCGGCAAAAATTTTGCAGAAGCGATGCAGAAAGCTATCAGGTCTTTAGAGATCGATAGATATGGTTTGGGTAATGTTGAAAAATTAAAGGAATTAAACAGAGAAAATATTGTTGAGCGCTTGCGTACACCTTCAAGTGAAAGATTTTTCTTGATTTATTTGGGAATACAGAAAGGCCTCACTATTGACGAAATATATGAGATAACTTTTGTTCATAAATGGTTTTTAAGTGAGATTAAAAAGCTGGTAGATTTAGAAAAACAATTAAGTACCTTTAAAGATAAAGATATTTCAGATGAGTTATTAATTAAAGCTAAAGAACATGGGTTTTCTGATAAATATCTTTCGGAAATTCTTAATACTGAAGAAAGTAAAATTAGAAAAAAGAGGCTTGCTGCAGGTAAAATAGGTCATTTTGATTTAGTTCCGGTTAGTGGAGCTGCTGGAGAATACTATTATTCTTCATATAATATGAAAACCAGTACTGTTGGAAGTACAGATAATAAAAAAGTGATGATCTTAGGTGGAGGTCCAAACAGAATTGGGCAGGGAATAGAGTTTGACTATGCATGTGTTCATGCAGCTTTTACTTTAGATGATCTAGGTTATGAATCTGTAATGGTAAACTGTAATCCAGAAACAGTATCTACTGATTATGATATTTCAAACAAACTATATTTTGAACCTTTAACAGCAGAAGATGTACTTAGAATTTATGAAAAGGAAAAACCTGATGGTATGATTGTTCAATTTGGAGGTCAGACACCACTTAATATTGCTGCTGAGTTAGAAAAAGCAGGAGTTAATATACTTGGCACTTCTCCAGCAAGTATTGATTTTGCTGAAGATAGAGAACAATTTAGAGATTTAATGAACAAACTTAATATTCCACAGCCAGAAAGTGATATTGCAAAATCTGTTGATGAAGCATATCAGATTGCTGAACAAATAGGATTTCCTTTGATGTTAAGACCTTCTTATGTACTTGGAGGTAGGGGAATGGAAATAGTTTATGATAGAGATAGTTTAGATAATTATATAGAATCACAGGTGGCTGAAGTTTCGGCGGAGCATCCGATTTTAATAGATAAATTTTTGGAAGATGCACTTGAGGCAGAAGTAGATGCATTAACTGATGGTAAAGACACTTTTGTAGCAGCTGTAATGGAACATATTGAGGAAGCAGGAATACATTCAGGTGATAGTGCCTGTGCTATTCCATCTTTAGAAATTAATGATCAGCAGTTGGAAACAATAAAAGATTATACAGCAAAAATTGCAGAAGGTTTAAATGTAGTTGGTCTGATGAATATTCAATATGCAATTTATGAAGATGAAGTATATATTATAGAAGCTAATCCGAGAGCATCCAGAACTGTTCCGTTAGTCAGTAAAGTAACTGGAATTAATATGGCTCGTCTTGCAACAAAATTAATGTTAGGAGAATCACTAGCTTCATTAAATCTAAAAGATAAAGTTATACCTTATACAGGGGTAAAGGAAGCAGTTTTTCCTTTTGATAAGTTTGAGAATATTGATCCTGTTTTAGGGCCAGAAATGAAAGCTACTGGGGAAGTTATGGGAATAGCTGAAAGTTATGCACATGCATTTTATAAAGCTCAATCAGCAGCTGGACTGGAACTTCCACTTTCAGGCAAGGTTTTAATTACTGTAAATGATAAAGATAAGCCAAAAATAAAGGATACTGCTAAAAAATTAGTGGAGCTTGGCTTTGAAATTGTTGCAACTAAGGGAACTCATCAATATTTACAGAGTGTTGGTATAAAAAGTAGTATTATCAATAAATTGAATAGAGGACGACCTAATATAATTGATGCTATAAAAAATGATGATATTCAGCTGATTGTAAATACTCCGGTAGGTAAAGAAGGAATAGAAGATGACAGTTATATACGTTCTGGAGCTATAAAACATAAGATTCCATATATAACCACGACCAATGCTGCAAGAGCAAGTGTGGATGGAATAGAAGCTGCACTGAAAAGTGGCTATCAATTACGAGCAATACAGGATTATCATAAAATGTTAAAAAAATAAATATTTTAAAAAATGGTAGAATATTTGACTCATTATTAATAATATTAGTGAAATTTATAGTGTTAAATAATAAAATATAAATAAAAATCGAGAAGTTTATAAGGGAGTTGATGAGTTTATGAGTAATCAGAATAATAGACTAAAATCACCATCAATAGATCAATGGCTCAAAGAAGCCAAGGCTGAATCAGATGCTCTGGAAGAGGGAATGTTTTTAGTTCACAATGGAGTTGTGAGGCAGACTCCCAGAAAACAAGTAAGAGAAGGAATAGACACTGGTGAAGCTGTAAAAGGAATGGAATTTGATTATGATGCGGCTAAAGTTGAGCAAGCTGTATCTGAGACATACAAGATGGAAGGCGTTTTTTATGTAAAAACCTGGCTTAATAAAGGTCAGCTTGAAGTTGGTGATGACATCATGTATGTATTGATTGGTGGGGATATACGGCCACATGTTATTGATGCTCTTCAGTTTTTGGTTGGAAAGATAAAAAACGAGTGTGTCAAAGAAATTGAACAAATTTAATTTTTTAAAGATCTCTAGAATTTACAGCAAATTTAAATTTGTTAACCAAAAAGATTGAAAAGTAATTAGGAAACAGAATAGTGAAATAAGTTGAGTTAAATTAAAAAAGATGAAAATGAAGAAATGATATTCAATAATAAGCCCAAGAGATTAATTTCTCTGGGCTTATTATAGGTTTGCCTGGCATGAATATTGGTGGATTCAATCTCCTCTCGAAGGAATTATTTAGTAAAATATATTTAAAAAACTCAATTTTTTAGATTACTTTTAGATTACTTTTAGATTAATTTGATATAGTAGACTTTAATGTACAAAATTTGATTAAGTGCTTTTTAATAAATTATATTTCAGTAAATAATTTAGATAATTTAATAAAAATACACTAGTTCATGACACTATGCTGTCAGAGGACTGTGATATTATAAAAACAGCTTAATTTAATTTCAAAAGTACAATTCACAATTAATTCTACTAAGGAGGAGAAAAGTATGGAGACATTAAAAGTAGCATCTAGTTCTAGTCCAAATAAAGTGGCAGGTGCAGTAGCAGGTATTTTGAGAGAAAGTGATGCTGTAGAACTTCAATCTGTAGGTGCAGGAGCATTAAATCAAGGGATTAAAGCAGTTGCAATAGCAAGAGGTTTTGTTGCACCAAGTGGTATGGACCTGATTTGTATTCCAGCTTTTATGGATATAGAGATTGATGGTGAAGAAAGAACTGCAATCAAGTTGATTGTTCAATCTAGATAAAAGACTCAAAACCTGCTGATTTAAACCAGCAGGTTTATTTACTCAGACATATTTAATATAATTATTTTTGATTTCTTTTATTAATTTAATACCTATTGATCAATTAACAAATACATCAATAATATTTATTACTTACTCGATTTAATTTAAGTTGCTATAACATCTATCTCCATAACTTTTTTTAATATTCTGCTTTATTTGATATATTAAAATTAAAATAATATTAAAAGCCATCTGCTAAAAAAATAGCAGAATTTATTTATTTTATGACTAAAAAATAAATATTAATAAGTATTTTTCTAAAGAAAATAAAGGATTTTTACTTATAATAATTAATAATATGATTAGAGATATTTAAGGGTGAAACATTTTAGGAGGATGAGATTGTGGAATATCCAGAAATAGTTGTAGGAGCAGTAATTATAAATCCTGATGATAAAGTGTTGATATGTCGATCTACTAAGTGGAACAAAAAGTATATTATACCAGGTGGTCATATTGAACTAGGTGAAGGAATGGAAGCTGCATTAAAAAGAGAAGTGATGGAAGAAACAGGGCTTGAAATCTATGATATTGAACTTTTTAGTTTAAAAGATAGTCTAAAAAGTAGTGATTTAGACAAGCATTTTATATTTATTGATTATCTCTGCAGAACAGATTCTTATCAAGTTACTTTAAATGATGAAGCTGATCTCTATGAGTGGATTTCTCTAAATGAATTAGATAAATACGATATTGGAGCTTTTGTAAAAAAATTGTTAGAAGAATTACGGGATAAAAATACTTCAGAATATAAAACTGAAATTTTTTATGGTTTTAATTAAAATTTTATTATAGAAAAACAGGATGTGATGAAAATTTCTGATGAAAAAATAAAAATTATTAAAAATGGGCCATATTTAGTAACAGATGGTATACCAATAAAAGAAATGATAATTAAGCCGGTTGGTAAACATTATGAATATGAGGAAGGGGAAGAACTTCCTCAATCTGAAAGTTATGCTATCTGTAGATGTGGTAATACTAAAACACCTCCATTTTGTGATGGTTCACATAGAGATATTGAATTTGATGGGGAGGAGACTGCCACAAATAATAAATATGATGAGCGAGCAGAAATTTTTGAAGGAAAAACAATTGATTTAATGGATGACCACCGCTGTGCACTTGCCAGATTCTGCCATACCGAAAGAGGAAGCACCTGGCAATTAATTAAAAAATCACAAGATGAAGAAGATAGAAAAGCAGCAATTAAATCAGCAAATGAATGTCCTTCTGGTAGGTTAACAATAATAGATAAAAATGGAGAAAAGATTGGAAAAAAATATGAACCATCAATAGAAATTCTGCAGGATCCTGAAAAAAATGTTAGTTCAGCAGTTTATGTCAAAGGTGGGATTAAATTAGAGTCAGCAGATGGCAGCATTTACGAAGTTCAGAATAGATATACACTCTGTCGATGTGGGAAGTCAAGAAATAAACCATTTTGTGATGGTACTCATATCAGGTCTGCATATAAAGATGACGAAAAATAACTTTTTAATTTCTATAAAAGAATTAATTCAGAAAAAACTTATATAATTTGCTATTATAATTGTTTGTCTGCTATAATAAATTTTGGTCTTTAGAAATATAACTATAAATTTATTTGAGGTGAAATTAGATGAGAACAATTGGAACTGAAGTGCGGGGTATCAGAGCTCCAATAGTTAAAGAGGGAGACAACCTGGTTGATATAGTAGTTGATTCATTAAAAATTTCTATGGAAGAAGAAGGTTATGAGCTGCGTGATCGAGATGTAATTGGAGTGACTGAATCACTTGTTGCAAGAGCTCAAGGCAATTATATTGATGTTGATGACATCGCTGAACAGATTAAGGAAAATTTTAGCGGTAATTCTATAGGGATAGTTTTCCCTATCTTAAGTAGAAACCGATTTTCAATGATTTTAAAAGGTATAGTTAAGTCTAATAAGAAAATATACATACAATTAAGTTATCCAAATGATGAAGTCGGCAATCCACTTTTAGATATGAATAAAATATATGAATATAATATTGATCCGTATGAATATGTTATTGAGGAAGAAGAGTATTTCGAAAAGTTTGGTGATTTTAAACATCCATTTACAGGTGTCAATTATGTTGAGTTATATAAAGAAATTGCTGAAGAAACTGAAATAGAGATAGTTGCTGCAAACCAAGCAGAAACCATTCTAAATTATACTGATCAGGTTATTGCTGCAGATATACATACACGTTTTAGAACAAAGCAAATTTTAGAGGAGGCTGGTGCTAAAAAAGTTATAGGCCTTGATGAAATTTGTAATGAAGAATCTAATAAAGGATATAATAAAGAATATGGTCTTTTAGGTTCAAATAAAGCTTCAGATTCAAAACTCAAATTATTTCCCAGAGATGGGCAAAAATTTGTAGATAAAGTACAGAAAAAATTAAGAGAATTAACTTCTAAAGATATTGAGGTTATGATTTATGGAGATGGAGCATTTAAAGATCCTATTGCAAAAATATGGGAACTTGCAGATCCAGTTGTTTGCCCAGCCTATACATCTGGTCTTGAAGGCACTCCCAATGAAGTTAAATTAAAATATTTAGCAGATAATGATCTTAAAGAACTAAAAGGTGAAGAACTATTAAAGGCAGTAAAAGATGAAATAAATGCTAAAGAAAGTGATTTAACCTCTAAGATGAAATCTCAGGGAACAACCCCCAGACGTTTGACAGATTTATTAGGAAGTTTATGTGATCTTGTAAGCGGAAGTGGAGATAAAGGAACACCAATAATTTTAATCCAGGGATATTTTGATAACTTAGCTGATGAATAATATACATTTAACATATTTTTAAATTGTGCAGTTTCAACTTTAATTTAGTTGAAAAGCATGCTAAAAAATAGTTTTATATCTTATTTTACCTAATCTCTAACTTTTTAGTTAGGGATTTTTTTCTGCATATTTTTATTTTTAAATATATTAAAATTATCAATTATAAAGGTAAATTTATATTTTTGTAGAAATTTATTTATATGGTTTAAAACTGATTTAATAATATTATTAAATCATAAAATGTTGATTTAAAAAAGCAATATATTAAAATCTTAAAATAATAAAGGGTGATTTAAATGAGTGAAAACAGTAATCTCTCGTCCGGTCAAAATAAAGACAATATTGATTGGTTAAAAGAAGTAAAAATCAGAAGTTTTAAGACTAAAGATGCAGAAGAATGTTTTAGAATAAGAACTGAAGCATTTA
Organism: uncultured Halanaerobium sp.; assembly: GCA_964649895.1. Lineage (GTDB taxonomy): Bacteria > Bacillota > Halanaerobiia > Halanaerobiales > Halanaerobiaceae > Halanaerobium. The sequence continues at coordinate 23,750 of CAZYRX010000017.1, read as the reverse complement.
TTAAACTTTTTTATGATGATATGGGTTTGGGTGGAGTTGTCTCCGCAGTAAATGATTATCTTCCCAATAAGTATATTGAACTTGCTGAAAATAATCCTTTTCTAGTAGCAGAAAAAGGAAATAAGCCGGTTGGTTTTATAACAGGTAAATTTATAAATGATAATACAATTGAGATATTATTTTTGTATATCAAATTTAGTTTTTGTAGACAGGGAATAGGTAGTAAATTGATAAATAATTTTGAAAAATTGATCAAAGAAGAGTATAAAGAAATAAAAAAGATTATTGTAAATCTTCCGTTTCCAGATCATAATAGAAAATTTTATGAAAAAAAGGGTTATAAGAAAACTGGTATTAGCAGCTGCTTTTATTCTGGTATAGAGCTTGAGGCAGTTCAGCTTAGCAAAATTGTTAATTAGTTTATTTTAATATTTTAATTCAACAGTAATTATAAGGAGGTTTTATAAGATGGATCTTAAGATTAAAGGAAATTCTGCAATAATAACTGCTTCCAGCAGTGGTCTGGGAAGAGCAGCAGCAGAATCACTTGTAAAAGAAGGTGTTAATGTTGTAATTAATGGAAGGAATAAAGAAAAGCTTGAACAGACTCAAAAAGAATTAGAGTCATTAAATGGAGGAAGAGTGACTGCAGTCAAAGGCGATATTACAAAAAAAGAAGATATTAAGGCAATTATTGCTAAAGCATATGATGAGTGTGGACGTATAGATCATCTTGTTACATCTGCCGGAGGGCCACCTTCTGCACCTTTTATTGAAACTACAGATGAAGATTGGTATTATTCTTATGACCTGCTTGTAATGAGTGTGGTTAGACTGGTCAAAGAATCTCTAGAATATTTAAAAAAGGATGGTGGGGGAACAATAGTCAATATTACATCTATAAGCGTAAAAGAATCAATTAACAATCTGGTCCTTTCTAATTCAGTGAGAATGGGTGTAATTGGTTTAATGAAAACTATCTCTAAAGAATTAGGCCCAGAAATTAGAGCTAATGCAGTTCTGCCTGGCTATCATGAAACAGAAAGAGTTAAAGAATTATTAAAAGATCAGGTTAACAGAGATGAAATTGGAAGTTATGAGGAAGGATTAAATAACTTAAGCAAAAATATACCACTTGATAAGATTGGATCTCCAGAAGAACTTGGAAATTTTATTGCATTTTTATCTTCTCCAGTATCAAGTTCAATTAATGGAGGAGCTTTTGTAGTTGATGGAGGTCAAAGCAGCTCCAATTTATAATTTAAAATACTATTCAGCAATAAACATAATAATAAGGATGTGAGCAGATGAAAATAATTGTAGAAAAAAATTATGAAAAAATGAGCAGTAGAGCTGCATTACTTCTGGCAAGTCAAATAAATTTAAAAGAAAACAGCAAGATAGGTCTTGCAACAGGTGGTACTCCTATTGGAATGTATAATAAATTAATTGAAATGTATGAAGATAACCAGCTTGATTTCTCAAAAATAACATCTTTTAATCTAGATGAATACTGTGGATTAAGCAGAAATAATCCCAATAGTTATTATTATTATATGTTTGATAATTTATTTAATCATATTAATATAAAAAAAGAGAATGTTCATATTCCAGATGGTATGGCAGAAGATTACCAAAAAGAAAGTAGAAATTATGAATCTTTAATTGAAGAAGCTGGTGGTATTGATTTTCAAATATTAGGTATTGGAGCCAATGGTCACATAGGTTTCAATGAACCTGCTGATAAACTGAATGTAATGACAAATGTGGTAGAATTAAGTGAAGAAACCAGGGAGGCAAATAGCCGTTACTTTAAAAATGAAGTAGAAGTTCCAAACAAGGCTATATCAATGGGAATGGCTACCATTTTAAAATCAGATAGGATTATTTTATTGGCCAGTGGTGAGAATAAGGTAGAAGCAATTAAAGAAACTGTTAGTGGAAAAATTTCAACTCATGTACCTGCTTCTTTACTGCAGACTCACCCTAAAATTACGATGATTATTGATAAAGAAGCTGCTGAATTATTAACAAAAGATTCATTACCTGAAAACTGCCAACTTGATATCAAATATTAAAGGACTGATAATTATGAAAGCGGTTAAAAATATAAATATTATATTACCTGATAAAATTATCGAAGATGGGCTTCTTATTTTCAATGAAAAAATCAGAGAAATACGAAAATTTTATTCAGAAAAAGACTATCAAAATCTAGAAGTAATTGATGGAAAAGGTGATTATATAAGTCCAGGCTTTATAGATATTCATATTCATGGTTCTGGAGGCAGTGATACAATGGATGCAGCAGCTAACTCTCTTGCTAAGATTAGTAAAAGTGTTTTGAAAGATGGAGTGACATCTTATCTTCCAACAACGGTAACTATGGAATTAGAGTCAATCTATAAAGTTCTAGATACCATAAAAAAATATTTAAATAAAGAAAGCAGTGGTGCCCAAGTTCTTGGAGTAAATGTTGAAGGTCCATTTATTAGCTGTGAGAAAAAAGGAGCCCAGCCTGAAGAAGGTATAATTAATCCTAAGCTGAGTTTATTTGATAAATATTTAGATATTATAAAAATAATGACTGTGGCAGTTGAAAAGCCTGGTGCTTTAGAGCTAATAGAGAAGCTGAATAATAAAGGAATTATAACTTCACTTGGCCATTCAACAGCAAAATATGAAGAGGTCATGAAGGCTCAACAATATGGTTTGGAATTAATAACTCATCTTTATAATGCCATGACAGGTTTACACCATCGGCAGCCAGGTATTGTTGGTGCAGCTTTAAATTCTAATATCAAATGTGAGTTAATAGCTGATGGTATCCATATCCATCCAGCAGTTTTGGAATTAACAACAAAGATTAAATCTGCTGATGAAATAATTCTTGTTACAGATTCAATTGAGGCTGCTGGTTTAAAAGATGGAGAATATAATTTGGGTGGTCAGAAAGTTATAGTTAAAAAAGGAAGTGCAAGATTAGAGGATGGAACACTGGCCGGAAGTGTTTTAACCATGGATCAGGCTTTAAGAAATATGCTTAAATTTACAGATTTAGAACTACCGGAGGTTGTAAAAATGATGTCTTTAAATCCAGCTAAATTATTAAATGTGGATTATAAGATCGGACAGATAAAAAAAGGACTAGAGGCAGATTTAGTGATTTTAAATAAAGAATTAAAAGTTAAAGAAGTTTTTATTAAAGGAGAGAGCAAATGTGAATTTTGTAAGAGTTAAAATTCTCTTAATAAATGAATAAAATATTAAGTACTGAAATATAACTTGAGTCAGCATTTTTTAACTTATAAAGATTATTCAATAAAAAGGAAAATTTAAGTTAATAACTAATTATATAAATATAAGCAGAATATTATATTAGTCAACTTAGCAAAAAACAAAGGTATATTTTTGCTGACTAATGATTTTACTGCAATTTTTATTCTGAGTTGGAGAAGGAGAGTTTTGAGCAGTGATATTTAGATTAGGCATAATTAACATTTTTTCTCAACTAAAAAATTTAGAAATGGAGGGATAAAATGAGTAAAAATAATTGCTTGATAGGACAATCTGGAGGGCCAACAGCAGTAATCAATGCCAGTCTGAAAGGAATAATTGATGCAGTAAAAGCTTCTGATATTGATAAAATTTATGGGATGAGATATGGGATTGAAGGAGCTCTCGCAGGTAATATAATTGATTTATCTAAAAAGAGTAATAAAGAATTAAATTTGTTTAATAATACACCGTCATCAATACTTGGTACCTGCAGGTACATGATTGAACATTATGATGATAACGAGGAAGATTATCATAAACTATTCAATTTGATGGAAAAATTAGATATTAAGTATTTGTTTTATATTGGCGGAAATGATTCTATGGATACAGTATATAAATTAAATAGTTATGTAAGAGAAAAAAATATCGATCTAAAAATTATGGGAGTTCCGAAAACAATCGATAATGATCTCGTCGGGACAGATCACTGTCCTGGATATGGTAGTGCAGCTAGATATATTGCTACTTCTGTGATGGAGATTGCACGGGATAGTCTTGTTTATGACATTAAAAATGTACATATAGTAGAGGTGATGGGAAGAGCTACCGGCTGGCTTGCAGCATCAAGCATACTGGCTTCAACAGAAAAATTATATACTCCAGATTTAATTTATGTACCTGAAATAGAATTTAGTACCAGTGATTTTGTAAATGATGTAAAGAAAAAAATGGAAGAGAAAAAAGCAGTCACTGTTGTTGTATCAGAAGGTATAAAAGATAAACATGGTGAATATATATCTGCAGATTCAAGTACTGAGCATGACAAATTTGGCCATAAAAAAATGGGTGGTGCAGCTTCGGTACTGGCACCATTTATCAAAGGTAATTTATGTAATCGGGTTAAAGCAATTAAATTTGATGTAATGCAGAGAGCCGCTGCACATTGTGCTTCAGGAAGGGATATAGAAGAAGCTTATTTATTAGGTGAAAAAGCGGTAGAAGCTGCTTTGTTGGGCGAATCTGGTTTGATGACAGCCTTAAAAAGGGTTTCTAATGATCCTTATAAGATTGAAATAATTAAGATACCCGCTGAAAAAGTTGCTAATAAAGTGAAAATGCTGCCTGATAAATATATAAATAAAGAAAATAACAGAATTACCGATGATTTTAGAGATTATGTACTTCCTTTAATCCAGGGAAATGCCGGAGTTTCTTATCAAAATAATCTGCCACATTATTCAGAATTAGATTCTCTTAATGAAGATTTAGCTGTAAAATTTTGATGAAATATATCTCCAATAATCAGTTAGATTAGTGAGGGGGTGACTGTCATAGGTGATTTCAGAAAGAAAATGCTTTCTGGTTTTAGAGCAGTTAATGTAAAAGAATATAAAATAAGTAAATTTAAGCAAAATAATAAAGTTATAATTATATTATCAGTATTTATTATTTTTGAACAGCTTTTATGTGCTCAATTTTTATGTGAGAAAATTTTATATAAAAATATATTTTATATTAATTCTCTACTTATGTTCCTGTTTTTTACAGCAGCTGTTTATCTTAATAGAAAAAATAAATTTAATGCGATTAAATTAAATTATTTCTTCGAAACAGCAGTCACTTTAGCAGCAGTCACATTTGTTTCCCTTAGGATTACACTTATAAAGCAGGATGTTTTTTATCTACCATCTGTCTATATTGCAGTTATATTTGGTATAGCTGTATTTTTAATATTAGACTATAAACAGAGCTTTATTGTCTATTTTATAGAATCTGTTTTTTTAATCTCATTAATAATTTTTTTAAGACCCTCGGTTGATTATAATAGAATATTTATAGATATTACGGTGAACAATTTTATTGCATGGATTGTTTCAATTATTCATTATAAAAAATCGATAAATGAGTTTAATCATTTAAAAATTATTGAAGATAATTATCTAACATTAAATAAAAAAAATAAGAGAATGAATAAAATTAATACAAAGCTGAGGTCTAAATCTATTACAGATGAATTAACGAATTTATATAATAGAAGAGAAATTGAAAAAAATCTAGATTATCTTTTTGTAAAGGCAAATAGTAATATACATTATAAGTTTTCTGTAATTATGTGCGACTTAGATGATTTTAGCAAAGTGAATAATACTTATGGTCATCAAACAGGTGATAAAGTTCTCGCTAAAGTGAGTAATATTTTTAAAAAAAATATAAGAGATACTGATATTTGTGGCCGCTGGGGTGGGGAAGAATTTATTATTTTATCTCCTGATACTTCTATCAAAGAAGCATATAATTTAGCAGAAAGACTGAGAGAAGCATTAGAGGAAAGTGATTTTGATGAAGTAAAAAAAGTTACAGCAAGTTTTGGTGTTTCTTCTTTTTCTATTGATGATAACCGTGATGATTTAATTAATAGAGCAGATAAGCGACTTTATAAAGCAAAAGAAAGTGGTAAAAATAAAACAATCATGAGATAATAAAGTCTGAAATCAATTTCAGACTTTATTATTAGAATATTTAGATCAATTCAGCATAAATACACCCATTAATATATTTTATATCATTTTCTCTGGCAAATTTTCTGATTTCTGCACTTCTTGCACCTGGCTGTAGCCAAACATATTTAATATTATTATTTTTTATATCTTTCATAATTTCTATACCAATCTTTGGGTTAACAACTAGATCAACTACATCGATTTTTTCATCAATCTCATCTAAATTATCATAACATCTATCTTCATTTATAGTTTCCAAATTTGGATTAACTGGATAGACATTATAACCATTTTCTTTAAGCAGTTCAAATATTTTATAGCCAAATTTTCTTCTTTTATTTGTTGCTCCAACAACAGCCCAATTTTTCATTTTAATAGTTTTCTCTTTTAAATTCATTATTAACCTCCCTAGCCTTCTTCTATTTTACAAAATAATTTTACAGAATTATGAGTGTTAATTAACTAAAGTTTTTTCATAAAATTACACAAAATATGTTTTAATAGAAGTTAGAGATCTATATTTTTTATTTTTAAAGTTTTAATAGTGACCAGCTAAAAAGTATATTTAAATAGTTTATATAAAGTTATAAATTGTTTAACAGAAAATGCTTATTAATATTATATAATAAAAAGTAGAGGATTTGTAATTAGACTAAATAAATTATATAATTATTTATGAGAATATGACCAAAAAAATGAAAAGGGGTGCATTTTAATGGATCAAAAACAACTTGATTTAATGAAAAATGGTAAAGGTTTTATTGCAGCACTTGATCAAAGTGGTGGAAGTACTCCTGGAGCTTTAGAAGGATATGGAATTCCAGAAGATGAGTATGACACAGAAGAAGAAATGTTTGATCTTATTCATGCAATGAGGACAAGAGTTATAACAAGCCCTTCATTTACTTCGGAACACATTCTAGGCGCTATTTTATTTAAGCACACTATGAATAACAAGATGGAAGGCAAATACACAGCTGATTATTTATGGGAAGAAAAAGGCATTCTTCCAATACTTAAAGTTGATCAGGGTAAAGAAGAAAAAGAAAATGGAGTTCAGCTGATGAAACCAATGACTGAACTTGATGATCTACTTTCAGAAGCAAGAAAATATAATGTTTTTGGAACAAAAATGAGATCCGTTATTCACAGTGCTAACCCACAAGGTATTAAGGATATAGTTGCTCAACAATTCGAATATGGTAAAAAGATTTATGATGCGGGATTTATTCCTATTTTAGAGCCAGAGGTTAATATTCACAGTGAAGATAAAGCAGACTCAGAGAAGATATTAAAAGATGAGATAATGAAACTTCTCAAAGATTTAGATGATGAAAAGTTAATGTTTAAACTTTCAATTCCTAGTGTAGCAGATTTTTATAAAGAAGTTATTGAGCATCCAAATGTAGTAAGAGTAGTTGCTCTATCTGGAGGTTACAGTCAGAAAGATGCAGTTGATAAACTTGCCAAAAATCATAATATGATTGCAAGTTTCTCCCGTGCACTGCTTCAAGATTTACATGTTGATCAGTCTGATGAAGAGTTTGATAAAGTCCTCAAAGATGCAATAGTTAAAATCTATGAAGCATCAATAACTTAATCCATTTAAGAATACAATATAAATCATTTCATTTAAATAATTTAAGATAATATATTAGAGTCTGGCATTAATTTGCCAGGCTTTTTATTTTTGTTTAAATAAATAAATCTTTAAAGTTATTGACATATGTTAATAAATATTATATAATCTATATCGTAATAATTAGATATAATAATCACAATCTGGAGGGGTTAATGTGGAAAAACATGATGTGTTGGTTATTGGTGGGGGTCCTGCAGCAATCACGATTGCTAAAAATATTCAAGACAAAAGAGATATTGGAATTATTAGACCTGAGGATCATTCAATGATTTATTGTGCAATGCCGTATGTAATTGAAAATTTACTTCCTTATGAAAAAACACTTAAAAAAGATAAAATTGTTACAGAAACAGGAGCAGCATTAATAAGAGATACTGCTGTAGAAGTTGATTTTGACAACAAGGTTGTTACAACTCTTAAAGGAGATAAATATAGCTATAATGAATTGGTAATTGCAGTTGGGGCTAGCCCAATATTACCACCTATAAATGGAACAGAGTTAGAAAATGTAAGTACATTTAAGAGTGAAGAAGATTTAAAGAAAATTTTAGATATTGTTGATTCCGGTCTTGGAAGTGCTGCAGTAGTTGGTGCAGGTGCAATTGGTATTGAACTTGCTCAGGCATTTAACGAGAGAGGTATAGAAACTAATCTTATTGATATGATGCCAACAGTTCTACCTAATATGCTTGACTCAGAAATGTCTAAAGAAGCTGAAGCTGAATTAAAAGATCTAGGTATAAATCTTTACTTAGATAACAAAGTAATTGAATTAAAAGGTGAGGGAAAAGTAGAAGAAGTTATTCTCGGAAATGGTGAGGCTGTAAAAGCTGATCTAGTTATTTTTTCAGTTGGAATGAAAGCAAATATAGAATTTTTAACTGATACAGATCTAAAATTAGGTAGAGACGGTATATTAGTAGATGATCAGCTTAAAACAAATATTAAGGATGTATATGCATTAGGTGATTGTGTTCAGTTTGAAAGTGGGATTACTGGAGATGTGATTCAGGGTAAATTAGCCACAAATGCTGTACCTATGGGAAGAATTATGGCAAATAATTTATTAGGAGATAATAGAAGTTATAAAGGATTTTATAATGGTTCTGCAACAAAAGTAGGAGACTATTATGTTGGAGGTAGTGGTTTGACTGAGAAAAAAGCAGCCGAGGACTACGAAATAGTTACTGGATATGCAGAATTTACAACTGCTTTTCCAATTATGCCCTTTGCTAAAAAAGTAAAAATGAAACTTATTGTAGACAAGGAAAATAGAGAAGTTCTAGGTGGACAGGTAGTAAGTGGTGAACCAGTTACAGATAAGATTGATAAGATCACAATGGCAGTTCAATATGGAATAAAAGTTGATGATTTACTCGGTTTTAGTTATTCTTCTCAACCATATCAATCTTTTTATCCTGCTCATAATTTATTAGTTAAATCTGCTGAAGAAATAGTGAAAAAGTTGGATAAATAAATTAAAACTCATTTATTCGTTAAAACTAATTCAAAAACTTAAAACATTTTAATAATAATTAATCTATAAGTACGACATTATCCCCTTATAGTAAACAGAGCAAATAATTAAATCTGTTTACCAGGAAGGGGATATTTTTTATATTAGCGAAAATAAATTTTGGAGAAAACATAAGTATTAAATAATCAAATAACAAGGAATTCTCAGAAATTTGTCGAATTTTATATATAGAGGCAGGTTTAATAAGGGAGGGCGATCATAATGAAAAAGATTTTAATTGGTGTTGATGGCTCTGATAGTTCTAAAAAGGCAGCAAAAAAAGCTGCTGAACTTTTTGCTTATAATGCTGAAATAACTTTAATTAATATTATTGAAACTGCTGTTAAAGAAGAGCACATAAAAGATCATATTCAGAAAAATTTGGAAGAAGAGGCTTTATATTTTAAGGAAAAGGGATTAAAGGTTAATATAGAAATTCATTATGGCAATCCAGCAGAAATGCTCTGTGAAATTGCAGAAGAAAATAATTTTGATCTTATTGTGCTTGCTGATAAAAGAGAGGGAATAAAGAGATTTCTTCTTGGAAGTACAAGTGAAAAAGTTGTAAGACATGCAAAAACCTCTGTTTTAATAGTTAAGTGAAATTTTATTTTTTAAATGGGTATTTCATTATTTTATTATATTTAAAAAATTTTCAATAACTAATTGGGGAGGCATAAATTATGGATTTCTTAATTAACAGAATTGATAAAATCGAATATTCACTTGCTGGTATCGAAGAGTTTGTGGAAGAAGTTAAAAGCTTGGATTCTGATGTGGTTCAATTATTAGACAAATATTCTTTAGAAAGCAAAATTAAAGAAATTCAGCAAACCTTAGAGGCAATTAAGAGAAGGGTTAAAAATGATCAAGTAGTTGAAAAAAGTGATTATTTAAAACTAAGACAGATGAAAAATCAATATGAAGATCTTGCTGAATATTTAAGCCAAAATAGAGAGATGAATATAGATAGTTAAGAAAAGAGATGTGAATATTCTATATAATTTTTAAGCATCAGCTATATGCTGATGTTTTTTTGTTCTTTTTAACTTTGATTACTTTTTATCAGATGATATAATAGATATGTTGAGCTATAAACCAGATAATATAGATCTCAAATTAATTAGTATTTATAATATAAAAGGAGTTGCTTTATGTGAATGATGATAATTTAGTGAAGCTTGAGTATAAAGACAAAGAAATAATTTTGATTCCAACTGCACATATTTCCAAAAAAAGTGCAGAGCAAGTTAAAGAAGTAATAGAAGAAGAAAAACCTGATAGTGTTTGTGTAGAATTAGATGAGCAAAGATTTAATTCTATTGATGATGAAAACAAGTGGAGTGAAATGAATATATTTGAAGTAATTAAACAAAAGAAGTCATTACTTTTACTTGTTAATTTAATAATTAGTTCATTTCAAAGTAGAATGGCAGAAAAACTGGGTATAAAGGCAGGTCAGGAGATGAGACAGGGAATTCAATCTGCAAAAGATATTAATGCAGAACTTATTCTAGCAGATAGAGATATTCAGATTACTTTTAAAAGAGTCTGGGCCGGTCTTAGTTTTTTTGAAAAACTAAAATTAATGTTTCAAATAATTACAATGCTTTTTGTTGATGAAGAAATAACAGAAGAAGAATTAGAACAGCTTAAATCTAGTGATTCATTAAATATTATTTTGTCTGAAATGGGAGAAAGTTTTCCTGGTATAAAAAAACATTTAGTTGATGAAAGAGATCAATATTTAGCAAATAAAATAAAAAATGCACCTGGGAAAAAGATCATTGCAGTACTTGGGGCAGCCCATGTTCCTGGAGTGAAAGAAGAATTATTTAGAGAACAGGATTTAAAAAAGTTAAATGAAACTCCTCCCAAAAAGAACTGGACCAAAATAATTTCTTGGGGTATACCAATACTAGTTGCATTTATTATTATTTATTCATTTATTAATAATGTTTCTACAGGAATTGAAGTTACAAAAACTTGGATCCTTTGGAATGGTTCACTTGCAGCGCTTGGTGTTTTAATTGCAAGAGGTCATATTTTAACAATCATTACAGCATTTCTTGCAGCACCCTTAAGCTCATTAAATCCTACTTTAGCAGCTGGTTGGTTTGCTGGACTTGCTGAAGCATATCTTAGAAAACCTAAGGTGAAGGATTTTCAGAGTTTATCAGAGGGTATCAGTTTTAAAAATATTTGGACGAATAAAGTAACTAGGATTCTTTTAATCGTTGTACTTGCAAATCTCGGTAGTGTGTTAGGAACTGCAATTGCAGGAGCGAATATTTTAAGGATATTTTTACAGTTTTTTAATTTGTAATAAATATACTTACAATCTCACGGATCTTATTTAGTTGTTTTAATTGTAAATTTTAGTATATAATATTTGGGATGCTGGAACTTTTAATTAAGGTTTCAGTATCTTTTTGTTCTCTTAGAATTAAAATAATAAAATTCTTAATATTTACATAATATACTTTTAAAATAGTCATGTATAACTTTTTTAATATAAAAAAAGCATAAATAGAGATATTGAATTATGTAAAAAAAGAGAGGAGATAATAATTATTATGCTAGAAGAACCAAAATGGCTTAAATATGCAAAAAAGCTTCAGGCTATAGCTCAGGCAGGGCTGGAATATTCTAATGATAAATATGATTTAGAAAGATTTGAAGAGATTAGAAATATCAGTGTAGAGATAATGAATAATTATACTGATATAGAAAAAGAAAAAATAGAAAATCTATTTGCTGGAGAAAAGGGATATCAGACACCAAAAGTAGATGTTAGAGCTGCGGTGTTTAGAGATAATAAGATATTACTTGTGCGAGAAAAAATTGATGGACTCTGGACTTTACCTGGAGGTTGGGCAGATGTTGATTTAAGTTTAAGAGAAAATTTAATTAAAGAAGCAGAAGAAGAAGCGGGAGCGAAAATAAAACCAAAGAGAGTGATAGCTATATTAGATAGAAAAAGACACAATACTCCTCCAAATCCTTATGGTATATATAAAATTTTTGTAGAATGCAATTTGATAAAGTTTGATTTTGAAGAAAATATTGAAACATCTGATGCAGATTTTTTTGACAAAAAAAAATTACCTCCATTATCTACAAGTAGAACTACAGAAGGGCAAATCGAGATGTGTTTTAAAAGCAAAAATAAAAAAGATCATGAATGTATATTTGATTAAATTTAAAAAATTAGACAAAATAAAACAAGGTTCTGACGAATCTTTCTCAACTTCCTGTTCGTAGTTGGTATTTTTACTTTTCTTATTTGTTCTTTTTACTTTTGATTTAGTCCTCCATTACTATTTCTGATTTCTTCAAAGTTTTATCTTAAAAAAGGCTATCTCTTAAGATAATCTTTTCAGTTACCTCAAATAGTAACTTCATGGGTTTTGATCTTACGCCTAAATCTTGGTAAAATTACTTAAATAAGAATTTCAAAGTACTACTTTCGAACAATCCGTTTTAGGACTTCCTCAGAACCTTGTATATATATTATAGAATGGTTTATTAAAAAAAGCAAATGCCCAAAAACGACTTGTAGTCAAATTATAGCTGATTATTATAGTTTAGCTTTGAAATACTCTTAATATTTGCAAAATTTAAAATTAGACAAAATAAAACAAGGTTCTGACGAATCTTTCTCAACTTCCTGTTCGTAGTTGGTATTTTTACTTTTCTTATTTGTTCTGTTAATCTTGATCCAGCCCTCCATTACTATTTTTGATTTCTTCAAAAGATAACTTCAAAAACTTCTAATCCTTAAAATATCTTTTTCAGTCACCTTAAATAATAATTTCTTAGGAATAAATCCTATTACTGAATCTCAAATAAATTACTTAAATAAGAATTTCAAAGTACTTCTTTCAAACAGTCCATTTTAGGACTTCCTCAGAACCTTGTATAAATATTATAGACTAAAAATATACTTTCGTCAAAGCATGATTTCAGACTTTAGATAATTTTATATCAATATATCTTTATTTTACTCATCTATAGTCATATTTATATTAAAATTCAGAAAATTAATAATATAATATAGAAAATCTCTCTTGTCCTTAAAATTTTGGAAGATAGCTTGTTAGAAAAATAAATTCAGAGCGAATTGCAAATATTTTTTCATAAGATACTAATACATAAACTGATTATTAAAATTCATATTCTGCAATATAGGAGAGGTTTCTAAACTTTTCTTTATAATCTAAACCATATCCTACAACAAATTTATCTTTTATTTCAAAACCACTATAATCTATTGGTAATTCTACAAGACGTTTTTCTTTATTTTGAAGAAGTGTACAGATGCTTAAAGTTTTTGGGTTTCTTGCTTTCAAGTTTTTAAAAAGGTAGCTGTGGGTTAGACCTGTATTTATTATGTTTTCAATTAAAATGACATCTTTACCTGATATACTGAATTCAAGATCACGATTAACCCTAATTAAACCAGAATCATTTTCGTCAGCATAATGGCTTATTTCTAAAAAATCTAATTTTAAATCTAGATCTAACTTTCTGCTGAGATCTGTCATAAAATAGATAGAACTTTTTAATATTCCTATTAGAATTATTTCCTTTCCTGCATAATCGTTATTAATTTTTTGAGCTAATTCTTCTACTTTTTCTGAGATGTCTTTTTCTGTTAAGATAATATCACCGAGTCTATCATCTTTTTCCATTTACTATGCGCCTCCATTTATATCAAATTTTTCAACTAATTTATGAAAATCTTTTTTATATACTATTTTAATATTTATATCTGGATAAATTTCCTGAACTAAACGCACTTTTTTATTTTTTTCAGTGACATATTTTCTCTTCATTGTTGTCAACTCGATATAGGTATCATATTCAGTTAAATAAAAATCCGGCCTGAAGGCCATAATTATATTTCCTTCAGCATCCCATTCAAGTGGAAATTCAGTAGGTTCATATTCCCAGCTTATATGATGCATGTCAAGTATTTTAGCAAACTCTTTTTCACTATCATGTGCAAAATCATATTCAATTTTTTCTTTGTTTTCTTCAGTTTTGCTATCTGTTTTTGTTTTTTCTTTTAATGGTTCTGGTTTTCCTTTTTTGAAGTCAATTAAATTCATCAAAATTGTTAAAGATTGTTCTAATTCCAGTCCATCAGAGTTTAATGATAGATGATAAAGTGTAGGCTCAGACCAGTCAACATTGTGAACCTGATAAACATAGCGTCGTCTTTTACGATCACTTAATTCTAAAGTTCTTTCTGCCTGTTCTTTGTGCATCCCAAATTTTTGCATAATTTTTTCAATACGAGATTCCTCAGATGCTACTATTTTAATATGAATTGCACGAGGGTGATTTCTAAAAATAATCTGAGCTCCTAGGCCAAGGATGACAAGACTGTGTTCTTTGGCATATTCTTTTAATTTATCTTCAACATAATCCGAAAAAGTTTGATTTTCGTAAAGAGCTTTATTTTTATCAATATTTTTAGTATAAAATTTTCGGCTTTGTTCAAGCATATGAAGCTGATGTTCATCAGCTACTTCTGGCAGCCAGTTATTTATAACATAATCACGATTGATTAACTTTAAGCCAAGTCTATTAGCGAGGTGTTCTGCAATTTCATCTCCACCACTTTCGGTTTGTCTGGATATAGTGATTATTTGCATAGACGCAACCTCCTAAGATAATTATTGTTTATATTCTGCAGTCAAAAAATATTAAAAGATTCTCTATGGATATTATACCATAAATGAAGATATTTTACTATAAAGCTAAAGATGCTAAATATCAATTAGATATCTAAAAATATTTATAAGTAAAAAATTTGCATATAAAATATAGAGGAATATTTATTATGATAATGAATTATAATAATGCAGTGTAAAAATATAAATGTTATCTGGAGGGATACAATTGAGAATTAAATTGTTAGCACTTGATCTGGATGGTACACTTCTTAATCAAAGCCAGAAGATTTCTCAAAAAAATATTAGAGCAATTAATAAAGCTAAAGAAAATGATGTAAATATTGTCATAGCAACGGGGAGAACTAATTTAGGCGCTGAAAACTATTTTAAAGAATTAGGACTGCAGGAATTTTTAATAAGCTATAATGGTGCATTAATTCAGAATATGAAAGAAGATAAAATAATTAAACATATACCATTACCACTTGATCAGACTTTAAAAATTTTAGATTTTGTTAATGAAAATAAATTATATGCTAATTTATATTTAAATAATAATGTTTATGCTAATAAAGCTGGTGAAGAGCTCGAATATTATAAAAAAATTATGAATATAGAACCTATTGTGATCGAAGATCGAATCAATGAATTTTTAAATAAACCTTCTACAAAATTATTAATTATAGAGAAAGATCTATTAAAGGTTAATGAAATATTAGCAAATTTAAAAAATGAATTTTCTTCTAAATTAAATATTACTAAGTCCATCGAAGACTGCATTGATATTATGAGTAAAAATGTATCTAAAGGAAATGCTTTAAGTGATTTAAGCAGAAAATTAGGAATTCATGAAGAAGAAGTGGCAGCTGTTGGAGATGGGAATAATGATTTAGAAATGATAAGATTTGCTGGTAAATCAGCAGCTGTTGCAAATGCAGAAGAAGAATTAAAAGAAAATGCAGATTATATTACTGCTTCAAATGACAATGATGGAGTGGCTGAATTCATAGAAAAATTCATACTCTAGTTCATAAATATTTTATTTGTGTGGTGAGGTTCACCAAAATTATCAAACCAACAGGAGGATATTACAATGAAAGAAAAAATATCTAATATAATAAAAGATTTTATTAAAAGTTATTCACATAAAAATAATCTTAAAAGTTCTTTTAGAGATGTAATAATAAAATTTGCAGATGCAGATGACCCTATTTTTAAAGAATTTAAAACTGCTGTTGGTCAGGAACATGTTTTACCACAGGATTTATTGGAGGATGCAGAGACAGTAATCACCTATTTTGTTCCTCTCAGTAAAGAAATTATTGACTCTAATATTGAGGGCAGAATGAGTTCTAAAAAATGGGCTCAAGCTTATCTTGATCTTAATCAACTTATTAATGAACTAGATAAATATATTCAAGATGAATTGGAAAAGTTAGATTATAAAACAGTAATAATCCCGACAAGATCAGATTTTGATAAAGAGAGCCTTATAAATTATTGGTCCCACAGACATGCTGCCTATGCTTCAGGGCTTGGTAAATTTGGCTTGAATAACATGTTAATTACAGATATGGGTTGTTGTGGTCGCTTTGCAAGTTTAATTACTAATTTAAAAATAGAAGCTTCTCAAAGAGATGATAAGGAATATTGTTTATATAAAGCTGGTGAAAATTGTGTTAAATGTGTAGAAAGATGTGTTAATGGAGCTTTAAAAGTTGATGATTTTGATGGTCATAAATGTTATGAGATGTTAATCTATAATGATATCTATCATTCAGATTTGCTCAAATCTACTGAAGTTTGTGGAAAATGTTGTGTTGATTTACCCTGTTCACTTACTAATCCAGTTAAATAAACATTATTGAATTTAGGGGGGGATTGATGTGGCAGAAAAAGATATTCTTAAAAATGCTGTTTTGTGGTACAGAAAAAATATAGAAAAATATCAGGCCCTTACTGAAGTTGTAGAATCTATTATCCAAGAGGCCTTGAATAATAACAATATTGTTTACCACAGTATAAAAAGTAGAACTAAAACTATTGAAAGTTTTAAGAGAAAAGCTAAAAAAGAAAAATATACAGATCCAGTTAAAGAGATTACAGATCTTACTGGTATTAGAATAATAACACTTTTTGAAAAAGATGTTTATAAAATAAGTAATATAATAAAAGAATTGTTCAAGATTGATTATAAAAATAGTGAAGATAAGTCAGATTTGCTTGATGCAGATAAAATGGGATATAAGTCAGTACATTATATTGCTAAACTTATTAATGGTAGAATTAACAAATCTGAATTAGATAAATTTGAAAATTTGAAATTTGAAATCCAAATAAGGAGTATTCTTCAGCATGCATGGGCAGAAATAGAACATGATAGAAATTATAAATTTAAAGGAGAACTCCCAAAAAATATACAGAGACGTTTCTATGCATTGTCTGGAATGTTAGAAATGGCTGATAGAGAATTTAATTCTCTTGATGATAAGGTAGAGGAATACAGGTCTAGAGTAAAGAAAATTTCAAAAAATGGCCAAATTAATCTTGAAATAAATATAAAATCTTTAAAAAGTTATTTGTGTGAACAATTTGCTCCAGAAATTGAAGATGGTTATATTTTTTCAGAATTTGAAAATATTAATGATTTAGATGTAATAATTGAAGAAATCAATAAATATGGTATAAAAAATTTAATTGAATTAGATAGAATTATTCCGAAAGATCTAAATGAAATAATAAGAGAAAAAGTATCTGAAAAAAATAATATCAATTTTTCAAAGTTATTAAGGATAATATTGATAATAAATGATCACAGAAAATATTTTGAACAAAGTTGGAGTCATAAAAATTATAAACTTAATAAAGTATCTGGAGATATAATAAAAGAATATGCTGTTCCTTTAAATAAATTAATGGAAGAATATGATTTTATTTAAATATAAAAACTTTAAATATGTATCGGTGAGTCCCTGTTGGGGGTGCAGGGCCACCATAACCAATTTTCCCAAAGTCATTTTTGCCCTGGATTGCATTATCCAGCACTTCTACATGTTTTTCTGGAGGGATATTTTCTCCTCTCTAATTATTGAATTCTCTGTTTATAATATTTCTCCTTCGAAATATAGCATAAATTTCTTTATCATATTTTGTAGATGTGTTTTAAATAAGATTTTAATTTTAAAAGTCGACAATTTGCAAACTCCTTGTTATAATAATATATAAATATTAAATTATCAAAGAGTATTAGTTCAGTTAGTAAATTTTTTTAGTGTAAATATATTAATAAAATATTTAGGAGGTCTTTATTTTGCTTAAAATAGGTATTTTAGGTATAGGAACTGTTGGAAGTGGAGTAGTAAAAATATTTGATAAAAATATTGAAAACATTAATAAAAAAGTAGGTGCTGAATTAAAAATAGAAAAAATATTAGTAAATGATATTGAAAAAAAGAGAGAGATAGAAGTAGATAAACATTTACTGACAGAAAATGCAGATGATATTTTGGATAATCCAGAAATAGATATTGTGGTTGAGCTTATCGGTGGTGATGAACCTGCTCATGAATATATTATGCGTGCAATTGGAAATGGTAAAAATATAGTAACAGCTAATAAACTTGTTATTGCTAAATATGGAAAAGAGATATTTAAAAAAGCTTATGAAAACAATGTTCAAGTAAGTTATGAGGCAAGTGTTGCAGGAGGTCTTCCGATAATTAGGCCGCTTCAGAACTCACTGGCTGCAAATAGAATAGAAAAAATTTACGGTATTTTAAATGGAACTACTAATTATATATTAAGCAGAATGAGCAGAGAACAGATGGATTTCAGTGAAGCTTTAAAAGAAGCACAAATACAAGGTTATGCTGAGGCTGATCCTAGTTCAGATATCGAAGGTGATGATGCTGCCTATAAAATCACTATTTTATCAACACTTGCTTTTCAGCGTTATGTAGAAGCTGATTCTGTATATGTTGAAGGTATAAAAAATATTGATATTGAAGATATTAATTTTGCATCAGAAATGGGTTATGTAATAAAACTACTTGCTATAGCTAAAAATTCAGAAAAAGGCCTTGATATTAGAGTTCATCCTGCCTTTGTACCTAAAAATCACTCTCTCGCTAATATCAATGATACATATAATTGTGTTTTACTACATGGAGATGCAGTTGGTGATGTTATGTCAACAGGAAAAGGAGCAGGGCAGATGCCCACAGCAAGTGCTGTAGTAGCTGATATTATTCAAATAAGTAAAGATATTAATTATAATAATCAAGAGTTTGTAAAAATTGATTCAAATCTACAGAGCTGTGTAATAAATATTGAAGATATAGAAAATAGTTTTTATATTAGGCTTGATGTAAATGACAAACCAGGTGTTATGGCAAAGATTGCAAAAGTGTTTGGAGATAATAATGTAAGTTTAGCTTCTGTACTACAGAAACAACGCTTGAATCCAGTTGTACCACTTGTTCTAATTACACATTCGGTATTAGAAAGAGATCTTAATAAGTCTTTAAAAGAACTTAAAGACCTTGAAGATGTAAGTGAAATAAGCAGTGTAATTAGAGTAGAAAATAATCTTTAAAGATTAATCATAAAAAAGTTAATATAATGAGCAAAAAATTAATGCCTCTTTTTTAAAAAAGAGGCATTTTTACATAATAAATTTAAATTAAGATATTTTAAGAATGAATTTCTATAAAATGTTCTATACTTCTATCATATGTTTTTTCTGCTTCATCAGGAAAATAGCAGCCGGGAAGTTCCCCTCGTTTTCTATGATAATGAAGACATTCACAACAATATCCCTTTTTGGAACAAGAATATGTACAGTTACATATTTCTTTATTATCACTATAGTTTTTGCATTCACTCATAATATATCCTCCTTTCTTTTCCATCTCTCTTTAAAAATAATTTTAACGAATTCATCTTTATTTGTCCAACCATGTTCAGGGATAATATAAACTCAATTAATTGAATATTATTATATAATGAATTATTATTTTGAATTAAAAAGACTATTCGTTGATATTTCTAAAATAATTTGTAAAAAATATTACAATCATGATTGACAGGTAATCATGATTATGTTATTATAATATTGTAAAAATTAAATCGAGTATTAATTCACAAATAATTATTAAAGGAGGTGTCACTCATGTTAGAAGGAAAAAAAGTTGCAATTTTAGGTGATCGTGATGGTATCCCTGGGCCAGCTATAGAAGAATGTATTAATTCAACTGGTGCAGATGAGGTGGTTTTTACTACAACTGAGTGCTTTGTCTGAACAAGCGCAGGTGCTATGGATCTAGAAAATCAGCAGAGAATTAAAGATCTGACTGATAAGCATGGTGCGGAAAATCTCGTAGTTATTTTAGGTGGAGCAGAAGCAGAAGCTTCTGGTTTAGCTTGTGAAACAGTAACTAACGGTGATCCCACATTTGCAGGTCCATTAGCAGGAGTTCCGTTGGGACTCGCGTGTTATCATGTCGTGGAGCCAGAAATCAAATCTGAAATCGATGATGATGTTTATGATGAACAGATAAGCATGATGGAAATGGTATTAGATGTTGATGCTATTATTGAAGAGGTAAAAACCTATCGCGAAAAGTATTCAGAGCATATCTAAAAAATACGCTCTAGGTTGATTTGTGAATCATTTATTTTGAAAGGGGTGGACCGCGGTGAAACTTGAACTCGGAAATTTTCATGTAAAAGATATTGAGTTCGGAAATGAAACTGCTTATAGTGACGGAGTTCTTACTATAAATAAAGAAGAAGCGCTAGAAGTAGTTTATAAAGATGAACATATTACTGAGGCTGATCTTAGAATTGTAGAGCCTGGTGATATGGTTCGCCTGGTACCAGTTAAAGAAGCAATCGAACCCCGCTATCGCGTTGGGGGAGGACCTGTTTTTCCTGGTGTGACCGGTAAACTCATGCAGGCTGGAGAAGGTAAAACTCTCTGCTTAAAAGATATGAGTGTACTTGTTGTAGGTAAACACTGGGGTGGTTTCCAGGACGGATTAATTGACATGGGAGGAGAAGGTGCTAAATACACTTACTTTTCTTCTTTAAAAAATGTTGTTTTAGTTGCAGATACTGATGAAGAATTTGAAAAACAAGAACAGCAAAAAAAGAATCATGCCTTAAGATGGGCAGGAATGAGATTAGCTGAATATTTAGGTGAAGCTGTAAAAGATTTGGAACCTGAAGATGAAGATACATATGAAATAGAAGCTCTTACAAGAAGAGATGATGATGTATCAGATCTTCCAAATGTTGCATTAGTAATGCAGCCACAATCACAGATGGAAGATTTAGGTTATAATGATCTTAATTATGGCTGGGATACTAACAGAATGCTTCCAACCTTTATGCATCCAAATGAAGTTTTAGATGGTGCAATGATTTCAGGTAGTTTTATGCCTTGTTCCTCAAAATGGTCAACTTATGATTTTCAGAACTTTCCATTAATTACAAGGCTTTATCAAGAACATGGAAAGACCATTAATTTTGTAGGTGTGATTATGTCAAACTTGAATGTTGCGCTTGAGCAGAAAGAGCGTTCAGCACAGTTTGTTGCTCAAATGGCAAAATCACTTGGTATTGATGCAGCAATAGTTACCGAAGAAGGTTATGGAAATCCTGATGCTGATTATATTGGATGTATTGTTGCCTTGGAGGATGTTGGTGTAAAAACTGTTGGGGTAAGTAATGAAGCAACAGGTCGTGATGGTGGATCACAGCCATTAGTAACACTTGACCCTAAAGCAGATGCACTTGTATCTACAGGTAATGTTTCAGAATTGATAAAATTACCACCGATGGATGAAGTAATTGGTGAATTAGAATCTTTAGCTAGAGATGGACTTTCTGGAGGCTGGGAAGATGACGAAATTCTCGGTTCTTCAGTAAAAGAAGATGGTTCAATAATAATGGAAAACAATGCGATGTTCTGTGGAGATCAAATCGCAGGATGGTCGCCCAAAACTATGAAAGAATTTTAACCGGGGAGGTGGAATAAATGAAAAAAGCAGTTATATATTTAAACCAATTTTTTGGTCAGATTGGTGGAGAAGAAGTTGCCGATCATGCTCCTGAAATTAGAGATGAAAAAGTAGGAGCTGCCATGTTATATAATCAATTACTTGATGCAGAAGTTACTCATACTGTTATCTGCGGAGATAACTATATGGGAAGTAATACTGAAGAAGCCGTTGATACTATATTAGGCTTTTTAGAAGATATTGATTTTGATATTTTCTTTGCTGGACCTGCTTTTCAGGCTGGACGTTATGGTATGGCCTGTGGTGAAATTGGTAAAGCTGTCAAAGAAAAATTTGATGTACCTGTAATTTCATCTATGAATATTGAAAACCCCGGTGTAGAAGTCTTTAAAAAAGATATCTATATTTTCCCGGGCGGTCATAGTGCTGCAAAGATGAGAGACGATGTTCAGAAGATGGTTGATTTTGGAAACAAAATTTTAAATGGAGAAGAATTACTGCCAGCTGATGAAGAAGGATACTACAAAAGAGGTATCAGACATCAGTATTTCTTAGAAGATGAAACTCCAGCCTATGAACGTGCTGTAGATATGCTTCTTAAAAAAATAAATGGCGAAGAATTTGAGAGTGAACTGCCAATACCTGAATTAGATAGAGTAGAAATTGCTCCTCCAGTTGAAGATTTAAGTGAAGCTAAAATAGCTTTAGTTACTTCAGGTGGTATTGTGCCAGTTGACAATCCAGATCGTATTCAATCAGCCTCAGCAACAAGATGGGGTAAATATGACATCAGTGGTATGGAAAAATTAGAAAATAGAGCAGATAATGCTTTTAAAACTATCCATGCTGGTTATGATCCTAAGGCTGCAGATGCTGATCCGAATGTAGTAGTTCCCGTTGATGCTATGCGCCAATATGAAGAAGAAGGAAAAATTGCTAAGCTGCATGACTATTTTTATTCAACAGTTGGAACTGGTACTACCCAGGGTGAAGCAGCCCGTATGGGTAAGGAAATAGCTCAGGAATTAAAAGATGCAAATGTTCAAGCGGTAATCTTAACATCCACTTGAGGTACCTGTACACGTTGCGGTGCAACAATGGTGAAAGAAATTGAAAGAGCTGGATTCCCGATCGTTCAAATGGCTAATTTAATACCTGTAGCAAAAACAGTTGGTGCAAACAAAATTGTTCCTACTATTTCTATCCCTTACCCACTAGGAGATCCATCTACAAGTAAGGAAGAACAGTGGAAATTAAGATATCACAGAGTTGGAGTAGCATTAGATGCTCTAACAACAGATATTGATGATCAAACTGTTTTTGATGTAGAAATATAATCATAATCCATTACCCCTTCAGAAGATTTAAGAAGGGGTAGTGGTGTTTACTTTAATAACAAGTGATAAATTTAACTTAATTTTAAAGGGGTGAAATAGATGAAAGAACGTAGAGATGCACATGGTAATATAATTAAAGAACGAGGTCGGGAAGTATTTATTATTTCACTTGTAGTGGTTTTTGCAATTGTTCTCTGGGGAATAACAATGCCAGAAAGTTTTGGTGGAGTTGCAAATAGTATATTTAACTTTTTAACATCGAATTTTGGTTGGTTTTATCTAATTACAATGACTTTATTTGTGGTTTTTTGTCTCTGGGCAGCTTTAAGTCGTTATGGTAAAATAAAACTTGGTAAACCAGATGAAAAACCAGAATTTAGTACTATTTCCTGGTTTGCAATGTTATTTAGTGCAGGAATGGGAGTAGGACTTGTATTCTGGGGGGTTGCAGAACCTTTAAATCATTTTGTTAATCCTCTTGGTATGGAAGGAGGAACTGCAGCAGCTGCAGATTTTGCTTTAAAGACTTCATTTCTTCACTGGGGAC
>CAZYRX010000016.1:0-37146 GCA_964649895.1 uncultured Halanaerobium sp. | reverse complement strand
AAAAAAATAAAATAAGTTCAACAACTATATTCCCTTAATACTTCACCACCTTTCAGCGTATTTTATAAATAAATAAAAAAATCTGAGCAGGTAATTCCTAACTAAAAGGAAACTACCAGCCCAGACTTTTGCCCAACTGAATAGAAATATATTATTTCTACTTAATCTTAATCCACAACTAAATATACAGATTAAAATGAAGTTTCCTTATAGTTGAATAGTTATCGGCTAATCAATAGAAACTTGTGAACCATATTTTCACAATTATATAAGGATTATTCTTTTTTATATTATTTTCTTAATAATTTATAAAAGTTCTCAGTTAATTAAAACTTTCTCAAAATCTCTTTTTCAACATTAATTATAATTAAAGTCTAATCACTTGTCAATTAATTGTATATTTTAAGCATTGTATACAATTATTTTTTATAAATTAATCTATGACTAGTTCTAATTTTTTAAAGCTCCTCACATCAAATAATCCAGTATCAGTTAACTTCAATTCTGGAATAACAGTTAAAGCCATAAATGAAAGAGTCATAAAAGGTCCATCTCTATTTACACCAAGTGAATTAGCAGTTTCTCGAATTTTTTTCAACTTATCTGCAACTTCTTTTAATGGTTTAACAGCCATAAGTCCAGCTACTGGTAAAGCAAGTTTTCCCTCAACTACTCCATCAACAACAATAACCAGGCCACCCTGCATTTTTTCTATTTCTTTTGCAGCAAGATACATATCTTCTGAATTTAAACCAGCAATTATTATATTATGAGCATCATGCCCAATAGAAGTAGCAATTGCTCCTCTACGAAGCCCAAAATTCCTAAGCAGACCAATTCCCACATCACCTGTACCCTTATGTCTTTCCACTACCGCCAGTTTCACAAGGTTATGACCAATTAACTCTATAGCCGGAGGCTCACCTTTGTAATCTCTTTCTGTAGAATATACAGAGCTTTCTGTAACAATTTTATCTCTAAGCAGCTCTATAACTCTATATTTTTTAGCAGTAGGTAAAACAAAGTCACTTTTAGAAATATCACCTATTTTTACAGAATTAAATATTTTTTCTTTAATTTCTGGATTAATAATTTCTTCTCTTTCAAAGGAAATCTTATCATCTACTGCTTTTAAAAGTGTGCCATTTTCAGCTACAAGTTTTCCATCCTTATATACTCTTTTAATATTGAACTCCCTCAAATTATCAAGCACAAGAATATCTGCCTTAAACCCGGGTGCAACTGCTCCCAGCTTTTTCATTCCAAGAGCAAGGGCCGGATTGATAGTTGCCATTCTGACCGCTCTTATTGGAGACAACCCATATTGGATCGCTTTACGAACAGCGAAATCTATCTGGCCTTCAGCAAGCAGGTCTTCAGGATGTCTGTCATCAGTTGCAAACATAAAACGCGAACAATTACTGCTGTTGACAGCAGGCAGCAGACTTACAAGATCTCTAGTTACTGATCCTTCTCTGATCATAATATACATTCCTTTAGCCACTTTTTCTAAAGCCTCTTCTGCAGTTGTAGCTTCATGATCAGCTGCAATATCCGCAAGAAGGTAAGCATTTAAATCAAGACCAGAAAGCTCTGGAGCATGACCATCTTTAAATAGTTCAGAAGCCATTTCAATTTTATCCCAGATATTCTTATCACCCTCTATTACTGAAGGATAGTCCATTACCTCACCTAACCCGAAAATCCCTTCTTTATCAATAAGGGGTTTCAGATCCACAGCAGATAATTCTGCTCCCGAATTCTCAAAAGAACTTGCAGGAACACAAGAAGGAAGCATCAAATTAAAATTCCAGGGCTGTGCTTTACCGGCATTTAATAAATACTTAATTCCCGTTAATCCCGCTACATTTGCAATTTCATGGGGATCAGCCACAATTGTTGTAGTCCCTCTTGGAATAATCTCTCGTGCAAATTCATCAACATTAGTCATTGATGATTCTAAATGAAGATGAGCATCTATTAAACCTGGAATTATAATCTGACCACTCATATCAATTTCTTCTTCACCTTCATAATCACCAGTTCCAATTATAATACCTTCTGCAACAGCCACATCGGTAAGCTCCAATTTCTCATTAAAAACATCCAGAACAAGAGCATTTTTAAATACTTTTTCGGCTTTTTCCAGCCCTCTTGCCTGTTTTAATAATCGACGCTGTTTCATGAAAATCCCCCCTTCTAAACCAACTTCAACAATAAGTTTTAAAAATAAATATTACTTTATTTAGAATCTTAATTTAAATCCTTAATGATAATTTAGATTCCATTTAAAGATAATGCATCAAAATTACAGCGCGTGATACAGAGACCACAGCCAGCACATTTTTCACTGTCAATAACTATTTTATTGTCCTGGTCAAGATAATTAGCATCATAAACACAGCTTATAATACATAATCTGCAGCCTGTACAATTTTCTCTTATTATCTCAGGTACAATAGTCTCATAATTTGCCTTTTTAGGAGCATTTTTTTGTGCCATTCCTCTAATTTGATCCAAATTATCATATCCATGTTTATCAAGATATACTTCAATTTCATCAGCTATCTTTTCATAAATACCTGGACCCTTTAAAATAGCTGCAGTACAAACCTGAACAGCCTCTGCCCCTGCCATTATCATTTTCACAGCATCTTCTCCAGTTGAAATCCCACCAACTGCTAAAACTGGAATATCAACTGCTTCTACTGCTTCAAAAACAGCTCTTAAAGCAAGTGGAAAAATAGCCTCACCAGAGAGCCATCCATAACCATCTTCACTTCCCATTAGGGGTTTTCCTGTTTCTATGTTAAAGTCTAAGGTTGGCCCAAAAGAATTGATAAGTACAAGTCCATCTGCTCCAGCTTTTTCGGCAGCTTTTGCAAACTTTGCAATATCTACTTGAGGACTCAGCTTAACCATAACTGGAAGATCTACTGCTTTTTTTGCAGCTTTTACACTCTCAATTACTGGTGAAGGATCACTGCCAAGATAATGAGTAGATAATTCTAATGCATCTGCAAATGGTTCTACTTCTTTTGCTAACTTAGTTATTTGTTCAGAACTATAACCTAAACCAACAATAATCGGAAGCCCTGTTTTTTTAATCTCAGGATATTCCTCTTTAAGCCATCTTTCTGGTCCCATCTCTGACCATAATTCTGTATTCATAAAGCCACCTCTCAGCTGTGCCATATTTGGTCTAGGCACCTCGGCAGCTTCTGTAGAAATCGTTTTTGTGACTATAGCAGCTGTTCCACCTTCTTTAGCAGCAAATGCGGCAGCTGCATCTTTAATTGGGGGGCCAGCAGCAGGCATAACCGGATTTTTCAAAGTAAAATCAAATAACTTAACACTTATATCAGCCATGTTAACACTCCTTTTTATTACTTATATTTAATTTTAAACATCATATTATATTTTTGGTTTATTATGAATTAAAAAATTGAGTTTATCTATATAATGATTGCTTTCAAATTAATTTCACAAAATATAGAGTAAAAATTTATCTCGAAGCATAATTTTTAACTATCTCAAGCAGAAAATTATAAATTTCATTTCTATTATCTTTAGTCGTTTTAAAAACTTTTACATCTTCTCTAGCTTTAATCTTATCAAGAAATATATTTGATTCTGCTTTAATAACACCTATCAGTAATTTATCTGAGTCCAGCAGTGAAAATATTTTATCTTTAAATTCTTCTGCAGCTAATTCAAAACGACCCAGCTCATCAATTAATATAATATTTTTACTGCTGTTTAAAAGTTTTACTCCACAATTATCGAATACCTCTGGATATACATTAAATTTTTCTTCAGCATTTAATCTTTCAGCGAAAACACAATTTTTATTCAGCTTCATTGACTTTGTTTTGCTAAAATTAGAACTGTAATTTTTTTTAAATAAACCTCTGCAGTCAGCAGAAGATTCTGCTCTTTTCATACTCTCAGGCAGAATAAGCTCCTCCACTAAATTCTCATTTTCAAGTAAAAACTTAGCTTTTTTCAGTTGAAAAAGTAGAGGTCTCCCACTTTGGAAGTCAAGTATTTTAAAAGTTGTGTAACCACCCGGAATTATATTAGATTTACTAAAAACAAATTTTAAAATGCCTGTTTTCCCAACTCCCTTATTACCTGTCAAAAAGAAATTATTCATCTTCTGCAGCTTTTTCTTTCAAAGCTTTTTTGACACGAGAAGGACTTAAAGGAAGTTCAAAAAAACGAATACCTATAGCATTGTAAACAGCATTTGCCAGTGCAGGTGCTGCAGCAATCAATGTTGGTTCTCCAACTCCCTTAGCTCCAAATGGGCCTTCAGAATCTTCATCTTCAATCAAATAATGTTTAAATTTTGGTATATCAACACTGGTTGGAACAAGATAATCAGACATATCAGGATTTAATGTTATACCATCTCGGATAACCTGTTCTTCCATCATTCCCATACCAAGCCCCTGTACTGTTCCACCTTCTATTTGACCTTCAACATTCTTAGGATTAATCGCCTTACCAAGATCAATGGCTGTATAAACATTTAATAAATCTATCATTCCAGTATCAGTATCAACTTCTACTTCGATAACCTGAGACAAAAATGTATATGCTACATAGACCTTATCAGCCTGACCTTCTTCATCTGGTTTGTAAGTTACAGGAAAAAATGAACCCTCTGCTTCAAGTTTTTTATCATTTTGATCTAGCTTTTTGGCTAGATCCCAATAAGTTATATAATTATCAGGATCATCATACATATAAATCTTTCCGTCCTCAACATTTATTTCAGGATGATTGCTGCGAAATTCAAGGCTGCCATAATGATAAAGATTTGCCAGCAGATCTTCAGCTGCTTTTTTTACAGCATTTCCAGTAAAGTATGTCTGCCTTGTCGCAGATGTAGAACCAGAATTTTTAGTTGTATGTGTATCTCCCTGAATAACCTCAAAGTAGTCAGGCTTTATTCTTAATATTTCAGCTGCTATTTGAATAACAGTAGTAATTACACCCTGACCTACATCAGCTGCTGCTGTTCTAATTACAATACGTTGATCCCCTTTTATTTCAATAGAAGCAATAGAATGATCTGGAAAACCTTCACCATAACCAAAACCAAACATAATTGTTGCTAAACCTCTTCCATATTTTTTCATTTTTACTGCCCTCCTTCCCAGCTGCTCAGTTCCATAACTCTCTTTATTGTCTCCTCCGCATTTACACTGTGGTTGAGCTGCTGACCATTAGGAGTATATGATCCGATATGATAAACATTCTGCAGCCTAAATTGAGCGGGATTCATCTCTAATTTCTCTGCTAAAATATCCATCTGTGATTCATAAGCAAAAGCTCCCTGAGTAGTTCCAAATCCCCTCATAGCTCCACAATAGGTATTATTTGTATAAACTGCATGAGATATACCACGAATATTTGCTACATCATATGGGCCAGTTGCATGGTACATTCCTTTATGCACAACTGCAGGGCCACTTGAAGCATAAGCACCAGTATCACCAATAAATTTCGTTTCCCAGGCTTTTAAATACCCATCTTTACTAACACCTGTTTTATTATAAATAGTAATTGGATGTCTTTTTGACTGAGTTATCATTGATTCTTCTCTTGTATAAGTAAACTTAACAGGTCTACCAGTTCTAATTGCTGCAATAGCCAAATGGATGTGTACAGATACATCTTCTTTTTTACCAAATGCTCCCCCAATTGTTGGCTGAATAATTCTAACCTGATCTTTAGCAAGGCGGAGTGATTGTGCTACATCTGCCTGTGTATCATGAAGCCACTGAGTTGCTGCCCAAATATTTACTATACCCTTCTTTTCATCATAAAAAGCAGTACCTGCTTCATTTTGCATCGGCAGCTGATCAATAAATTGAGTCTGATACTTATTTTCCACAATTATATCTGACTCAGCAAAAGCAGCTTCAACATCACCCCTATCTAAATTATGAGTTATTAAAATGTTGCCATTTGGGTGAATATCTGGAGCATCATCCTCCATTGCTCTAAAAGGATTTGTTATTACTTCAAGTTCTTCAACTTTTACTTTTATCAAATCTCTGGCTTTAATAGCTGCCTCTTTACTTTCTGCAGCAACAACTGCAAGTGCATCACCCATATACCTCATTTTTTCACCTATACCGACCAGAACAGGCTGGTCTCTAATTATCAAACCAAATTTCCTTACTTCCGGTATATCTTCAGCAGTAATTATATCTACAACACCTTTGACCTTTTTTGCTTCAGAAATATCAATATCTTTTAAGACAGCATGAGGATGTACAGCCCTTTTCACTTTTAAATAAAGGGTGTCCTCAAAAGTAATGTCATTAGGATAAACCGCTTCTCCTGTAACTTTATCTTCTGCATCTGCTTTGAGTACATTTTGTCCAACAAATCGTTTGCTCTGTTTTTTACCCTCTACAGTACAGCGGGTTGTGTGCTTACAATAATAATCCTTAATATTATACTTTTTATTCGCCATTTTTTTCACTTCCCTCTACCTTAAGTTTATCAGCGGCCATCATAACCGCATCGATAATCTTTGCATATCCTGTGCAGCGGCAGATATTTCCAGATAGCCCATAGCGAACATCTTCTTCATTTGGATCAGGATTCTCATCAAGCAGCCTTTTGCCTGCTAAAACCATACCAGGTATACAAAATCCACACTGTACTGCTCCAGCTTCTATAAACGATTCCTGAATCGGATGTAATTTCCCATCAGCTGCCAGACCTTCTATTGTTAAAATTTCCGCCCCATCTGCCTGGGGGGCTGGAACAAGACAGGAAGCTGTTAGTTCTCCATTCATAATAACCGTACAGGCACCACATTCTCCTTTACCACAACCTTCTTTAACTCCAGTCAGACCTAAATCTTCTCTAATTAAATCCAGGAGTCTTGTATATGGTGTAACATCAAGTATTCTCTCTTCTCCATTAACCCTAAGTGTAATCTGCATCAGCTGCTCACCCCCTTCTGCTTTCTATATCTTCTAAAGCATTGATCATCATCTCAAATGCCACATCTTCTCTATATTCCTTTGTACCACGAACATCATCAATCGGAGCAATTTCCTTTTTAACCTCTTTACCAAGTTTCCTATAATCAAGCTCCTCTAAACTTTTACCAACGAGCATTTTTTCAACTTCTCTGAGTCTAACCGGTGTTGGAGCTACAGACCCCATTGCTAATCCAGCTCTAGAAATTTTATGATTAGCAAATTCAAGCACAAGAGAAAAATTGAGTGTAGAGATAACTAAGGATTTTCTTCTTCCAATCTTGATCCAATAACCAGAACTATCATTTTGGAGAAGCGGAACCTCTATCTCAGTTAATATTTCTTTTGGACCCATAATATTATCTTTAGGACCAGTAAAAAATTCTTCTGCAGCTGCCCAGCGGCTTTTTTCTGCAGTTTCCAATTTAAAGCGCGCCTGATAGCTGAGCAGTGGTGTTAAAAGATCTCCAGAAGGAGAAGAAGTTACAATATTACCACCTATTGTTCCTCTACTGCGAATTTGAGGAGAACCTACATCTGCCGCAGCTGCCTGCAGTAAAGGAAGCTTCTTTTTAAGCTCATCAGATTCTTTAAGAGCCAAATGAGTTGTCATTGCACCAATTTTTACATTTTTTTCATTAAAATTAATATATTTTAGTTTATCAACTTTACTTAAATCAAGCCAATTTTTTATCTCATGCAGTCTTTCATAATAAGCAACAAAGAGATCTGTAGTTCCAGCAGCAATGATTATATCACTACCATATTCATTCTTAATCTCCAGTGCCTCTTTTAAACTTCTCGGCTGAAAATAATTCTCAAAATCTGCGCCAGAAATCGTCTGACTGTTTTCTAGCTTCTTGGGCGATTTTTTCATAATCAACAACCTGCACCTCCCGATTTTCCATTAAAATTTTTCCTCCAACAATAGTAGTATCCACCATTCCACCATTTAGACCAAATAAAATGTGAGCATAGGTATTTTCAGCATTCAACTTAGTAGGTGGTGAATAATCAACAACAATAATATCTGCTGCTGCATCTTCTTTTAAAACACCAAGTTTAACTCCAAAGCTCTCTTCCGCAAGCTTTGCATTTGTTTTAAAAACCATTTTAGGAATAATCGACCAACCTAGACGGGGATCCTTATTGCTGTGTTTTAACATTAAATCTGCGAATTTAATGCTCTCAAACATATCTGTAGTATATCCATCTGTGCCAAGACCCAACAATAAACCTTTATCAGCAGCTTCTTTGACAGGCGTGATTCCAACTGCATTGTTCATATTTGATTCAGGATTATGAATTAAATAACAATCATTATCCCTTAAAATTTCCATTTCACCTTCCTGAAGGTGTACCCCATGAACAGCAATTGTTCCAGGTCGCCAGATATTATATTCATCTAATCTCTTAACAACACCATTATATCCCCTTAACCTGCTGTCCTCTAAATCAGCTCTTCCTTCAGCAGCATGGATATGAAAACTCGCATCATACTTATCTGCCATTTCGGACACTCTGCTGAGCGTTTCATGTTCAAGTGTAAAAGAAGCATGTAAACCGATTCGACCATTTAAATAATTCGAATTTTTCTCCCTAATCTTTTTTAAAAATTTTTCACTTTCCTTAAGTGCTCCATCTCTCATCAAA
This sequence comes from uncultured Halanaerobium sp., assembly GCA_964649895.1. Classification (GTDB taxonomy): domain Bacteria; phylum Bacillota; class Halanaerobiia; order Halanaerobiales; family Halanaerobiaceae; genus Halanaerobium. The sequence goes on along the minus strand of CAZYRX010000016.1, from coordinate 28,483 downwards.
TCTCCATTACGATCAGAAATTTCATAGGAGAGATCAGCTCTAATACCGCATTCCTCAGCAGCTTTAGAAACAATATCAAGACTGTATTTAGTCTGACCATAACCTGCATGGTGATCAAATACTGTTGTTGTCCCCTGTTTTATACCTGTAAGAAAAGAATATAAAGCACTATAATAAATATCATCTGCATTGAGATGATTATCCAACCTCCACCATAATTTTTCAAGTATTTCTACAAAATTGCTGGGAGCACTCTCAGTTTTTAAATCCATCCCCCTGGCAAAAGTGCTGTAAATATGCATATGGGCATTTATCATCCCCGGCATAATAAGTTTGCCCTTAACATCTTTAACTTCAGCATCTGGATACTTAGATTCTAAGATAGCTGACTCTCCAATTTCTTTGATGGCTTCTCCCTCTATTAAAACAGCACCATTATCTAAAACTTTATTATCTTCATCATTTGTAAGTACTGTACCATTTTTAAGAAGTAACAAATTTTAACCTCCTTAAAGAATATAATTTTTTCTACAGAATATCTTAATCAACATATAATTCAATAAGATAGTCCCTACTGATTTTCTGATATGAAATTTATAATTAATTAATTCCTTCTTTGGTCATTTCAGCAGAAATACTATTAGCTCTTTCTATTATTTCTTTTTCATCTACTTTAGTAAGCTCACCATTTTCGACTACAATCTCACCATTTACAATAGTATAATCAACAATTTGAGTATCTCCAGTATTTATTAATGCAGAAACCGGATCATAAAGACCACCAGCATAACCAAGTCTTTTTGAGCTGATCATAAACATATCTGCAGCCTTTCCTATTTCTAGACTACCTATAGCAGGTTGATTTAATACATCCCGACCTCCATTTGTTGCTAGAGCAAGAATATCTTCTGCTGTAATCGACATCATTCCATGCACTAGTCTATGGAGCAGGAATCCTGCTTTCATCTCTAAAATCATATTAGAAGAATCATTGCTTGCACTCCCATCAACAGCAAGACCAACCGGCACACCTTTTTCGATCATTTCCGGCACTTTTGCTGCACCAGAAGAAAGTTTCATATTTGAAACTGGACAGTGAGATACACCGGTTCCAGTATCGGCCATTTTCTGGAGCTCCTCACTATTTAGGTGAACTCCATGTGCATACCAGACATCATTACCTATCCAGCCTAGTTTTTCCATGTATTCTAATGGCCTCATGCCAAAGCGCTCCATAACATATTTTTCTTCATCCTTTGTTTCTGCAAGATGGGTATGTGCCTGAACACCATATTCTCTTGCCAGCTCGATCGATTTAATCATAAGTTCTTCTGTTACAGAAAATGGCGAACAGGGTGCTAGAACTACTCTCTGCATTGCGTAAGGATCATTATCATGGTATTTTTCTATAATCCTTCTTGAATCCTTTAAAATTTCTTCATCTGTCTGTACAACAGAATCAGGAGGCAGGCCTCCATCTTTTTCACTTAAGGACATACTGCCACGTGTTCCATGAAATCTAATACCAATTTCTTTAGCTGCAGCAAACTCATAATCAAGCAAATTTTTGGGCTGAGATTTTGGGAAAACATAAAATTGATCACTTGTAGTTGTACAACCAGTTTTCAGTAATTCTGCTGATGCTAACAAAGTTGAATAATAAACTGCATCAGGGGTTAATCTTGACCAGATTGGGTATAGATATTTTAACCAGTCAAAAAGTTCTACCTGCTGAGCATCAGGAAGATTACGGGTTAGAGTCTGATAAAAATGATGATGAAGATTTATCAGACCAGGAAAAAGAAAATAATCCCTGCCGTTGATAACTCTATCTGCTTTATTCTGGTCTATATTAAGACCTCTTCCCATTTCTATTATCTTACCATCATCTAATAATATATCAGCATTTTTAATTCGTTCTCTATTCTCATTCATTGTGATAATTTCTTTGATATTTTTTATTAAAATTTTAGGCATATTATCCACCCCATTCTTCAGCTGCTTCCTCTACGGCTTCAATAATCTGCTGATAACCTGTACATCTGCAGAGATTTCCTTCCAAAGCAGTTTTTATCTCTTCTTTACTCGGCTGTGGATTGTCTTTTAAAAGTGCCAGAGCAGACATCAGCATACCCGGAGTACAAAAACCACACTGTATTGCCTGTTTTTCAACAAAAGCTTTCTGCAGTGGATGCAGACCACTCTTGCTTTCCAGACCTTCAACTGTGATAATTTTACTGCCATCTACCTGAGCAGTAAGAATCATACACGAGTTAACAGCTTTATCATCGAGAATAACAGTACAGGCACCACATTCTCCAACACTGCATCCTTCTTTTGTTCCTGTTAGTTTTAATTGTTTTCTAATAGTATCAAGCAGCCTCTCCTGACTGCTCACTTTTAAATTATATTTTTCTCCATTTACTGTTAATTCTACATCTAATTTACCCATTGTATCCTGCCTCCTCTAACATATCTTCAACAGCTCTTTCAACGAGTTTGCTCAAAGCAGGTTGTTTATAAGGAGTTGACCAGCGTCTACCTGTAATTTCTACCATTTCTTCTGCTGCAATTCTTCCCGCTTCTTTAGAGTCAACATCTGCTAAATTTTTAGCTGATAAATATTCATTGACCTTCTCAAATGGAACTGGAGAAGGTGTAGCTGCTCCAGATACAACCTGGATCTTCTCTATTTTTTCAGCTTTAACTTCTGCAAGTAGAGTTAAAGAAATCCGAGAAATACTTACAGCTTTCCGTCTACCTATTTTTTGATAACTGCTGTAATATTCTCCCTGTGGCATTGGAAAAACTATTTTCTTGAGCAGTTCATCTTCAGCTAATACAGTCTTATAAGGAGATTTTATAAAGTCTCTAATAGACAATCTCCTTTCACCTCTTTTTGAAGCAAGTACTACTTCAGCCTGTAAAGCAATCATCGGTGAAAATGAATCTGCACAGGCAGCTGCATTAACAAGGTTCCCACCAATTGTAGCTCGGTTTCTTATCTGTGTAGAGCCGATACTAGCTGCTGCAGCAGCTACAAAAGGAAGTTTTTTCTGCAGTTCTTTGTTTTCTATAATTTCAGAGTGAGTTGTTAGACTTCCAATCTCACCCTCTTTTTCTCCTAATCTAATACCTTTTAATTCATCGATCGAATTTATATCTAATAAATAATCTACACTATCAAAAAAATCATCCTGATGATGTAAATCTACAAGTATATCAGTTCCTCCAGCTAAACATCTAACATTTTGCTTGCTCTCAAGTATCTCTAATGCTTCATTTAAACTTCTTGCTCTGAGCAGTTGATAATCAATCATATTATTTACCCCCTTTATGCAGAGATCTTCCGATTAAAACTCTCTCCAAATTAAGCGGCAAAGAGCGAATTCTTCTGCCAGAAGCATGAGCAACCGCATTCGCAATAGCAGCACTACCCAATTCAAGAGTAGGTTCACCAATTGACTTAGCACCAAAAGGTCCATCTGGATCAGGATTTTCTACAATTATGGGTTTTATTTCAGGCATATCCTTGATAGTAGGGATTAAATAATCATGAAAGTTTTTGGCTTTAATCATTCCTTTTTCCACTTCTAATTCTTCCATAATACCATAACCTAGCCCCATCATAACTCCACCATAGATCTGGCCTTTAACATTGTCAGGATTAATGGCTCTCCCTACATCATGAGCTGCAGCCATCTCCAGCACAGTTAACTCTCCAGTACCAGTATCTACTTCAACTTCTGCTATCTGACATCCATAAACATAAGTGAAGTATGGATTACCACATCCTTTTTCTTCATCCCAGGAAATTTCAGGTCCTTTATACCAACCATAAGCCGAAAGAAGAATCCCGGCATTACCCATCTCTTGGGTCAGATCAGAAAACAGTGCCAATCTGTTACCAGATTCGTCATATAAAAAACCATCTCTTAGATCTAAATTATCAGGTGGGATATCAAATTTAGCTGCTGCAAAATCGATAATTTTTTTTCGTAATTTTTCAGCAGCATTTTTAACAGCATTACCACCGATAAGTGTTGCCCTTGAAGCAACTGTTGAACCACTGTCAGGAGTAAAGGTTGTATCAACTTCCATATAATCAATATCTTCCATTTTCATTCCGAGCACTTCTGCTGTTATCTGGGTAAAAATTGTTTTTAAGCCCTGGCCATTTTCAGCAAGACCACTATAAACTGCTGCACTACCATCTTTATTTATTTGAATCAATGATGCAGCTGCATCGATTGCTTCTGCACCTAAACTGCAGCCTCTAAAACTAATTGATAAACCGATACCTCTTTTTTTATCTCCAGGCTGTTCTTTAGAATATTCTTTATATTTTTCTTCATAATTAATTTCCTTCATTGCCTTTTCCATAACTTCTGCAAGGCTAACCGTGTGGCCGTCAAGTTTCTGTCCACTTGCAGTAACTGAATCCTGACTGTACATATTTTTCTTTCTCAGCTCTACAGGACTCATATTCAATTCTTCTGCAAGTTCATCCATCAGTGATTCCTGGGCAAAAATAACCTGTGGAGATCCATAACCGCGCATCGCACCTGTATAAGGATTATTTGTATAATATCCATATGTATCAGTTTTTACATTATCTAATTCATAAGGACCAGTTGCCTGGACAACACTACGCCAGGTTACAAATGGAGTCTGGCATGCATAACCACCACTATCTGCAACTGCTTCTATTTCCATTGCAGTTAATTTGCCATCTTTTTTTGCACCAATTTTATATTTCAAATTATAAGGATGTCTTTTATAACTCTCTGTAAAAGATTCTTCCCGAGTATTGACCATTTTTACAGGTCTTTCTAAATCCAGAGCCATAACTGCAGCTCTTGCAGCCATTGCAGAAATAACCTCATCTTTACCTCCAAATGAACCACCAATATGATTCTGAATCACTCTTACATCAGCCAGCTCTACACCTAAAACTGCAGCAACAGCTGATCTTGCAGCATAAGGATTCTGAATAGAACCATAAACTGATACCAGATGATTTTGATCATTTGGTACCACTATTACTGCTTCTGGCTCAAGGTAGCTGTGCTCAATTAGCTGAGTTGTATATTCTCTCTCTAAAATCACATCAGCTTCTGCAAATCCTTTTCCTACATTTCCTTTGCGAAGTGGATGATGAATTACCTGATTATCTTCTTTGTTTTCATGTATTTTTAGTGAGTTTTCCTGCCTGGCCTGCATTACATCAAAGACCCCATCTAATTCTTCATATTCCACCTTTACTTTTTCTAAAGCAGCTGCAGCTTCTCTTTCACTTTCTGCAGCAGCCATAACAACTCCATCACCTGCAAGTACTACCTTATCCTTTGCTAATACCTGCTGGTCCTGAACAATAACCCCAAAAAGATTATTTGGTACATCAGATGCTGTATAAACACCTTTTACCCCAGGCATTTTTTCCGCTTCTGTGGTATCTATGCTTTTTATCTCAGCATGGGGATATTCGCTCCGCAGCACTTTGGCAAATAACATATCTGCAAATTCTATGTCGGCACCAAACTTTGCTTTACCAGTAACTTTTTCATATGCATCTACCCTTTTAATTCCTTTATTAACATGCTTAAATGCCATTATTGCACCTCCAAATAGAATATTTTTATACTATGCAAACAGAGAGACTTTCACCATTTTTGCCCAAATATGATTTGAGGCATTTATCTCATAGTAGTGAGAGAAATGTTAAAATGGGGAAAGTCCATGTTTAAATCTATTATATAACATAATATTTTAAATTAACAGATTTTTCTTTCTTATATTTAAAGCTTAGTTATTTTAATTTGTATAAATAGTTTTTTCATTTTTTGGAAGAATCAGATTCAAAGCAATCGCAATAATTGCTCCCACTGTAATTCCTGAAGATAAAACAGTTGAAAGAATCTCAGGCAGCTGTGCAACTACATCGGGTCTAAAAGTAACTCCAAGACCAAAACTTAGTGCAATTGAAAGAATAAATATCTTTCTATCTGTTAATCCACCTTTAGTAACTATTTTCATACCTGAAGTTGCAACCATACCAAAGAGTGCAATTGTAGCTCCACCAAGTACAGGACTCGGCATTACACTTACTAATGCTCCAATTTTAGGAACAAGTCCCAGCAAAAATAATATTGCTGCAACCGCTATACCTACAACTTTACTGCCAACCTTAGTTATCTGAATAACACCGATATTCTGACTAAATGTTGAATTTGGAAGAGAATTAAAAACTGCAGCAAGAGCACTACCTACACCATCAGCCATAATTCCACCACTCAATCTATCAATATGCTGCTGATTATCTACTTCTTCTCCTGATACTTCTGCAACAGCTGTAAGGTCTCCTATTGATTCAACTGTTGTAATTATATAGGCCATAATCCAGGGTGCAAGCAAACTCCATTTAAATGAAATACCAAATTTAAATGGCTGCGGTATTGTCAGCCAGCCTGCTTCTGCAACTTCTGTCAAATCTACCAAACCCAAAGGTATAGAAACAAAATAACCGATAATTAATCCAATTGCAACAGCTCCAACTTTTACAAGACCCTTACCAAAACGGTTTGCAATTATTATTATTGTTAAAACAAATAATCCTAATAATAAGTTTTGAGGAGCACCATAATTTTCTGCACCTGCACCTCCACCAAAGTCAGTAATACCAACTTCCATCAATCCAAGCCCGATTAACATTACAACTGTACCAGTAACTACTGGTGGAAATAATTTTCTTGTCTGTTTGATAAAGCGGCTCAAAATCATTTCTACAGGTGAAGTAATTAAACCCATTCCTATTACTAAAGGAATCCCTCCCTGACTGGCTGCAGCGATTGCCATTGGTACAAAAGTAAAACTTGTACCATGAACAGCCAAAAGACCAGAACCAACAGGGCCCCATTTAGTTACCTGTATATATGTGGTAACTCCAGAAACCATCAGTGCCATACTTACGAAAAAACCCGTTTCCGCAGCATTTAGACCTGCCACACCAGCTATTATCAGAGGTGGTGTTATAATACCAACAAACATTGCCAGCATATGCTGGAGCCCCAATAACATTGTTTCTATAAAAGGTGGTTTATCTTCTAGGCCAAAAACTGGTTTTTCTTCTACTACTACTTCTCGCTTCTCTGCACTCATATCCATTTTTACCTACTCCTTTACTTTTCTACTAATATATTTTTACAACAAAATAAAATAATGAAAAATATTTCTTAATAAACATATTAAAGTTAAAGATCAAATATCCTGCTTTAAAAACACTAAAATATCTCTTTTAGGCAGAATTAAAGAAAATATAGCTGTATACATCAGCAGTTTATTCGAAATATTCAGAAAAAAATCAAATCTGCAGATATACCTGCAGATTTATATATTCATATTTTCCTGTATCAAAATTATATTTTTATTTGCTGTATATAATTAATACTAAACTATTTGATTATTTTTAAAAGCCTAACAATCTCGGAAAAAACATAGAAATTGGCTCAATAAATGTTATAGCAAACAAAGCAATAACTTCTACAACAATAAAAGGCCAAATTGCCTTCGATATTTGTTCTAACGAAAGATTGGTAATTCCACTTACTACAAAAAGGCATGCCCCAACAGGTGGTGTCATTAATGCAACATTAAGAGATAAAACCATAATAATACCAAACTGTATTGGAGGTACACCCATATTTACAGCTAATGGATGAAGTATAGGTCCGAGGATTACTAAAGCTGCTGCAATGTCCATAAACATTCCAACAATCAACATTAAAATATTTATTAAAAGCAAAATAATATATTTATTATTACTGATCTGCAAAAACATTGCTGCAATCTGCTCGGGTACACGTTCAGAAGCAAATATCCAGCCTAAAATTGAAGCTGAAGCGATAATCAAAAATACTACCCCTGTTGTCCTTGCTGTCTGTTCTAAAAGTTCTGGTATATCCTTCATTTTTAAAGACTTAAATACAAATTTACCTACAAAAAATGCATATGCAACAGCAATTGCAGCTGCTTCTGTAGGTGTAAATACACCAGATAAAATTCCTCCCAGGATTATTACGGGCATTAAAAGGGCCAGAATTGCATCCCAGAAAGCAAAAATCATTTCTTTAAAGGAAGAGCGCTTTTCATTTTTTGGATAACCTCTTTTTTTAGAAATATAACCTGACAAAAGCATCAGCATTAAACCTAATAAAATACCTGGCACAAAACCTGCTGCAAATAACCCAGCAATAGAAACTCCCATTAAAGAACCATAAATAACCATCATGTTGCTGGGAGGAATTGTCGGTCCAATAATTGAAGATGAAGCAGTAACAGCAGCACTGAAATCTTTATCATAACCATCCTCTACCATTGCTGGAATCAGCATTGTACCAATCGCAGCAGTATCAGAAACAGCTGCTCCCGTCATTCCAGCAAAAAAGATACTTGCAATAATATTTGCATGAGCAAGTCCACCCCTCAGATGACCAACCAAAACATTAGCAAAATTAACAAGGCGGTGGGTGATACCAGATTTATTCATAATCTGTCCTGCCAGGATAAAAAAAGGCATGGCCATTAAAGTAAACATATCGAGTCCCGCAAAAAAACGCTGGGGAACCATATTGAACATTACAGGCATATCCATCTGATAAATTGCAAATAAAGCAACACTACCGATTGTAAACCCAATTGGCATTCCTGCAAATAATAATACTATAAATGTAAGTGCGATTGTTCCTAACAATTTATATCACCCCTGACCCTTAACTGTATCATCATCTATATTTATATCTTTTACTTCTTTTAAAGCCTCTTCTACATCTGTAGCTCCTAAAATATCAGAAATTTCAATACCTGGTTTGAAGATTAAGATCGTCTGTATCAATTGCTGAATAATTGCTAAAACACCAGAGACAGGAATACTCATTAAAGGCCAGTACATAGAGATATTTAATGCTAAAGAAAGCTGTGTTTTGGCCCTGCCTGCAACTTGATATCCTTTAAAAGTTAATACCCCTAAGAAAACTATAGTTATAATATAGACTACAGCGGTAATAACTTTTGTTAAAAAAGGAGGGAATTGTTTTATAAGTAGCTGTATCCCAACGTGTTCTTTATCTTTTATGCCCACACTTACTGCCAGTAAGGCTGCCCAGATCATCAAATATCGGGCCAGTTCCTCTGTCCAACTTAAAGAATCTCTTACTACATAACGAAAAAATACTCCTGTCAAAACTGTTATTACTAATATTCCTGTAAGTACTTTTACTACCAATAGAGTGATTTTCGCAAGTTTATCAGCAAAACTTTCTAATTTCTCAAATATATTTGTTTTCTGCAATTTCACCACTCCTCAAAAAAAACAAAGGGGCAGATTATATCTACCCCTATTATTGTTTTAGTTTAGACCTAATTTTTCCTGAGCTTCTTCAATTGCATTCAAATAACTCTCAGCAAATTCTGCTCCTTCTTCTCCATATTCTTCTTCAATAAATTCCATTGCAGCAGGAATAGCCTGATCCTTAAACATCTGCATCTCTTCTGCTGTTGGTTTATATACTTCCATTTCTTCAGTTAAATAAGGAAGCCCTTCATCAGAAGCTTCAATCAGTCTATTTACACCACGTCCAGCTAAATTAGCAACTCTTGCTGCTTCTTCTACTATAGTCTTTTCATTTTCACTTAAGGAAGCATAAAAATCAGGGTTTAATACCCAAACATAAGGTGTATACATATGATTTGTTAAAGTTAAATAATTTTGAACCTCTTCTAGTTTTCCAATTTTAATTATTGGTACTGGATTATGCTGTCCATCAACTACACCTGTCTGCAGGGCAGTGTAAAGTTCAGCCCATGCTATAGGAGTTGGGGTTGCACCAAGTGAGCGCATAAATTCCATATGAATAGGAATAGTCATTGTTCTAAACTTCAAACCTTTCATATCTTCTGGAGTTCTAATTGGACGTTCACTATTAGTCAGCTGGAAGAAACCTCCAGATTCACCAAAGCCAAGTACTTTAAATCCTGTTTCGTCTTCAATATCAGCTGCCATTTCCTGTCCGAATTCACCATCATATACCTCATAAGCTACCGAGTAGTTGGTAATTGAAAATGGAATGTTAACTATTGAGAATTTTGGATAGAATGTTGCCATTCCACCACCAGAAGCAATATAACTCTGAGTTACATTGTTCTGAACCTGTTCCATACTTTCCCTTTCATTACCTAAAACTCCATTTGGATATAATTCTACTTCAATACTACCATTTGTTCCACTTTCAACCATTGACTTAAACACTTCAGCCATAGCTGCAGTAGCAACTTCTTTAGGCTGCTGAGGATTCAGGTGACTGAGTTTTAGAACCTTTGCATCCTGAGCCATAACTGTCATTGAAGAAACGATTAGTACTGCCACTAAAAATGTAATGATAAAGAACTTTTTCATTTAATTTCCTCCTCATATATTTGCCTGCTCTAATTAAAAGAACTCATCCTATTAAATAAAATATTGCCTTTACAATAAACTAATCGTCAGCAAACCAGAATTTAATTTAAAAATATTGTTACTCTCTTAAAATATAATTACTTAGCTTTTATTCACCCCTTTCTTAAGATATTTTTTTTTACTTTCCACCCATAGTAAGTGTCATAACAGCTTTTGCTGTATGTAAACGATTTTCTGCTTCTGTGAAAACTATAGAATGAGGACCATCTATAACAGAATCCTCAACCTCATTGCCTCTATCTGCAGGAAGTGCATGCATATACATTACATCATCATCAGCCATGGCCATTCTTTCTTCTGTACATTTCCAGCTGCGGTTTGATTCTAATAAATCATCAATTACAGCATCATCCTGATTAGTAACCCAGCTGCCCCAGTTTTTAGGGATCACAATATCTGCCTCTCTATAAGCTTCATCTTGATCATGGGTAATTTTAAACTTGCCATTATTTTTCTCAGCATTCTCTCTAGCCTGTTCAATTACCCAATCAGGCATCTCATAGCCCTCTGGATAGGCAAGAGTAACATCCATTCCATAACGTGGAAATAATAGTGCCTGTGTTAAAGGAACCGAAATAGGTTTCTTGTGGCTGGTTGCATAAGCCCAGATAATTGAAACTTTAAGGTTTCTTGTTTCTTTTTTCTTTTCTACTATTGTCATCAAATCTGCAATTCCCTGCATTGGATGATAAAGATCACACTGCAAATTCATTACAGGAACCTTTGCATGTTCAGCAAGAGAACGAAGATATTTATTTCCAATTTCCCAGACACAATTGCGGCAGGCTAGCCCGTGGCCATAACTACCTAATATAATACCTGTATCTTTTGCAACTTCCCCATGAGAAACCTGCATTGTGCTTGTATCTAAAAAGTTTGCATGTCCACCCAGTTGGGCCAATCCAGCTTCCATAGAATTTCTTGTTCTTGTTGACTGCTCAAAAAACATCAAAAATGCAGTTTTATCTCTCAAATAAGGAGTTGGTTCTCCCATTGCAAATTTCCTTTTTAAATCAAATGATACATCTAGCAGGGTATCGATCTCGTCTTTTGTCCATTCCTGTAGTGTAATAAAGTCTCTACCTTTCAATTGTGTTTCCATATAAAAATTCCTCCTTGATTTTTGTTGGTTATTTCATTTATTTGTTGAAATTTGTTGGTACCTGGTACCAACAAATTTCAACAGTATTAGTCATCTAGTCCACTGCTAAAAGATTATCTGTTTTTTCTGGCATCTTATCAGCATATTTTTCAACAAACAGTTTCGGTATAGCTGCATATACTGCAGCTGCCTTTACTAATTCTGATTTCCAGGTCTTTTCATTCGGAGCATGGGCCTGATCTTCATGACCGGGGCCAAAACCAATACATGGTATTCCATGCCGCCCCATTATAGATACACCATTAGTTGAGAATGTCCATTTATCTACAAGTGGTTCTTCTTTAAACAGACCTTCAAAAGCATCAACTGTTGTCTGACAAACCGGATGATCTTCTTCTATCAACCAGGTTGGAAAATAAGCATCGATAGGATAGACCAGACCTGTATAGGATGGTCTTTCATACTTATACATTTCAACTTCTGCCGCAGCATCCTTAACTGCAGGCAGATTTTTTACCTGCTGTAAAGCAAATTCCCAGCTTTCTCCAGCTGTTAAACGACGATCTATAGAGATACTGCATCCATCTGCAACTGCACAGCGTGAAGGTGAACTAAATAAAATTTCTGAAACTGTTAAGCTGCCCTTGCCAAGAAAATCATGAGGTGTTAAATTGGGATGAAGAGCTTTTAGTTCATTGATGATTGGAGCCATCTTATAAATTGCATTATCTCCTCTTTCAGGAGCAGAGCCGTGACAGCTAACTCCATGAGTGCTAACTTTCATTTCCATTCTGCCGCGATGACCCCGATAAATATTGCAGGAAGATGGTTCAGTAATTACTACAAACTCTGGCTTAATGTCATCTTCTTCAAGAATATAATGCCAGCAGAGACCATCACAGTCCTCTTCCTGAACTGTACCAGTAATAACCAGGGTATAATCATCTTCTAGACCAAGCTCCTTGATGATCTTGCCGGCATAGACCATAGAAGCCATCCCACCTTCCTGATCACTCGCACCTCTACCGATAATTATTTCATCATCTTCATAACCTTCAAATGGATCATAATCCCAGAGGGATTCATCTCCAACTCCTACTGTATCAATATGAGCATCAATTGCAATTACATGGCTTCCACTGCCTATATAACCAAGTATATTCCCCATAGGATCTATTTCTATCTTATCAAATCCTACTTTTTCCATTTCTTCTTTTATTCTAAGAATAACTTTTTCTTCCTCACAGCTTTCACTGGGTATTCTGATCATATCACGAAGAAAAGCACTGATCTCCGGCTTATATTCTTCGGCTTTTGCTAATATTTTTTCGAAATCTAACACTTATTAAGCACCTCCATAATAAATTTAATACCATTTAATATTTTAAAATATTTGTCTATTTATCTAATTAGCTATTTAGAAACTTATTTCCCTTAATATTATTTTCCCTCTATATTCCTCTATAGTTATACAAATCAACTAATTTTTAAAAATTCGGGGGAGTAATGGCCGAGATAAACTTTAGGTCTTCTTCTCCCGTACTTTTTATTTTATGAGGCAGACTAGCTTTATAATATATACTATCTCCTTTTTTCAGGTTATATTCTTTTTCTCCTATTTTAATGTGCATTTTTCCTTTTAATACAACAGTACATTCTTCGCCAAGATGGTTTAATGGATCTTCAGATGTTTCTGCGCCTGGCTCAAGTGTTGCCTCAATAATCTCCATGTCTCTATTTAAATCGGGAGATAATAGCTCAAAAGTAAGATGAGAACCTGGAAAGTTTAATATTCTTCTCTCTTCCTTCCTGACTAATGCATTGTGGCTTTCTTCTTCAATTAAAAAATAAAATATGGGGACCTCGAGTGCTTTAGCAATCTCCCTTAGAGCAGTAATAGAAGGTTCTGCCAGTCCTCTTTCCACCTGACTTAAATAACTGGATGTCTTATTAATTTTTTCTGCAACTTGATTTAAACTAAAGCCCCTATCTTTTCTTTTTGTTCTTATGCGGTGTCCAAGTTTTTTGTTGTCACCCATTTTAGCTCACATCCAATTTATTAAAGATTTCTGTCAGCTTTTGAAGATTAGGTTTAACTTCAATAGGATCTCCAGCAGCACGACGAGCATTTTTAACATCTTTAAGACCATTACCAGTTATCACGGCTGCAGCACTCTCTTCAGAAGTTATTATTCCTTGTTCTGCTGCTTTTTTAAGCCCTGCCAGCCCAGCAACACCAGCTGGTTCACCAAAAATACCAGTTTTTTGACCAAGGTTTTTCATCATTGATAAAATTTCTTCATCACTTACATTAATCATTTCTCCACCAGAATCTCTAACCGCTCTTACTGCCTTGATCCAGTTCCTTGGTTTGCCAACTGCTATACTATCAGCAATAGTATTCTCTTCTGTTATTTCTAGCTCATTACCACTTCTAAAGGCTTCTGTTATTGGTGCACATCCTTCTGCCTGTACTCCAAGCAGCTTTGGTATTTTATCGATAAAGCCAATTTTTTTAAGATCATACAAGCCCTTATATGCTCCAGCAATTGTACATCCATCTCCCACCGAGTAAACAACCCAGTCAGGCATTTCCCAGTTCAACTGTTCTGCCATTTCGAGTGAAACCGTCTTTTTTCCTTCTACTAAATACGGGTTAATAGCCGCATTGCGGTTATACCAACCCCATTTTTCAATGGCTTCAGCAGATAGATAAAATGCTTCTTCATATGATCCTTTAACCGACACTACATCAGCCCCATAAACTAAAAGCTGAGCCAATTTGCCGGCAGGAGCTCTATCGGGAACAAAAATTACGGAATTCATCCTGCCTCCCATTGATGCTATATTACCTGCTAAAGAAGAAGCAGCATTTCCAGTTGAAGAACAGGCAACTGTTTTTGCACCTGCCTCCTGAGCTTTTACTACTGCCATTGCAGAAGCTCGGTCTTTGAGTGAACCGGTTGGGTTTAGACCATCATCCTTAATTATCAGTTTTTTGATAGCAAATTCTTCTGCCAGAACTCTGCTTTCATAAATTGGCGTATTACCTACAGATAATTTGGGCTTTTCTGTTTCGGGTTTTATAGGAAGAAGCGGCTCATAACGCCAGATTCTTTTATCAGGATTAGCTGCAAGCTCTTCTTTTGACCAATCTTCTTTAATTTTATGGTAATTATAATCTACATCAAGAATACCATCTTCACAATCATCACAAAGATAACGCTCGGGTTCTGCTTTATATTTTTTTCCACATTTTATACAGTGCAGTCCGTCTACATATTTCATTAACAAATTCACCTCAATTACTGATCATTTTTATTGCCTCAACTCAATCTAAACTCAAATTTATTAAAGTTCATCTAATAAGCCTGTTCTCTGATTAAACTCTTTTATCAGCTTATCTATCTCTTCTGTTTGAGAATGAATTCCACCCCAGTAATTATCATAATCATACCACTGAGCATTTAATTCTTCTGTTTGTCTTCCCTGCTGCTCAATCCATGTATAATACTTAAGATTATGAACTCTTCTTCTATCTTCAAATCCCATCTCTAATGTATATTCGGTATCAATCCCTCTTAAATAACGATGATAATCTCTAACAGCATCTTCACGAGTATAATTACCCATTTCTGCTTCCATTTCTTCTAAACGTGAAGTATATAATTCCAGAGAATCTGTAAAAACCGTCATTATCATCTGATGCTCATCAAGTTCATAGTATTTAGCCATCTTGATAGAACCAATTACATTAGCAATACAAGAGATTCCCATCAAGTCAAGTTTTTGAACAAAATCTTCTGGAACACCTCTTTCAACTAAATAATCCCTACCTGCTTCTTCATTAAATAATCTCAATAAAGCCATTGTTCTCTCATCATCAATAGCAACTGCCATATCTGTATTTTTTACATTATGAATCCAGGGTATATGTTTATCTCCAATCCCTTCAATTCTATGTGCACCAAAACCATTGCTTAAAATTGTTGGGCACTGCAGTGCTTCACCAACAGCAATTTTGCTCTTTGGATATTTATTTTTTAGATAATCTCCAGCACCTAGTGTTCCAGCAGAACCTGATGTTGCAAAAAATGCAAAGTAATTATCATCTTCACCCATCTCTTTTTCAATCACTTCTTCCATGGCTGAACCTGTTACCTCATAATGCCAGAGATGATTACCAAATTCTTCAAACTGATTAAACACAGTAATGTTATCTCGTGTTTCCCTGAGTTCCCAAACTTTATCAAAGATTTCTTTAACATTACTTTCTGTACCTGGAGTCGGTATAACCTCACCAGCAACCTCTTTAAGCCAGTCAAAACGTTCTTTGCTCATTCCTTCCGGCAAGATAGCGATGGAATCACAGGCCAATAATTGTGAGTTGTATGCTCCACCTCTACAGTAATTTCCTGTTGATGGCCAAACAGCTTTACTTGAAGTTGGATCAAACTGTCCGGTTACCAGAGCAGGAGCCAAACAGCCATATGTAGCTCCAACCTTATGGGCACCTGTTGGAAACCATTTACCCACAACAGCAAATATCCTTGCATCTACTCCTGTCAATTCTCTTGGAACTTCAACATAATTTACACCATCATATAACCCACCATCTTTTTTTGGCTCATTTTTCCAGGTGATGCGAAAAAGATTATAGCTGTTGACATCCCAGAGACCGATCGTCTTCAATTTCTCTTTGATTTTATCAGGTATTAGTTCTGGATTTTTCATCTGCTCAAATGTAGGCAAAATTATATTTTTTTCTTTTGCTCTTTCAACTGCCTTTTTAAGCTGTTCTTCATTAATTTCTAAATTAATCATTTTACTCCTCCTCATATTTTTAAAGCTGATAATATAATATTTATTAATAAATATTTTTTAGTGATCAATATAAACTTCTAATAAATGAAATAAAATAGTATTTTATAGAAATAATACTAAAATTAGCATAGTTTATTTTGACATATTATAAATATTGTAGGTTTTATTAGTAGAAATTTTATGTGATAGAAAATATTATTTCATTTAAATTAATTAAATCTCACTTTATATATTCAATAAGATTTAAGTTTATCCTGCAAAAAACTGCTCTAAAATAAAAAAAATACCCGGATACAACCGGGTATTAATCTTAAAGTATTTTATTGAAATTAATCAGTATGCTCAATTTCATAGCTAGAAGTAATTTCTGCATTTAATGAACTACTTGCAGAACAGTATTTTTCTTCTGAGAGATTAATCGCTCTTTCAACTTTTCTTTCTTTTAAGTTTTTACCTTTAAACTTATACGTTAAATGTATTTTTGTAAAACGCTTCGGAGCCTCTTCTGCCCTTTCAGCATCAATATCGAGGTGGAATTCTTCAATTTCGGCCTTCATCTTTTTTAAAATCAATACTACATCTATCCCTGTACATCCACCTAAACCACTGAGTAAAACTTCCATTGGTCGGGGTCCTTTATTATGACCTCCACTCTCCTCAGAAGCATCAAGTGTTATATTATGTCCGGAGGGAAATTCCGATTTAAATTCTAAATCACCCTGCCAGTCTAAATCTATCTTCATTAATTAAACCTCCTTTATTCCTCATCATCACATTCTGGGCACAAACGATTATTCTTTTTGCCACCATGATGATGTCCTCTGCGTCCTCTAAATTTTTCACCACATTCAGGACAAAAGCCCGGTCTAACAAGCCTATAATCACCGCCTGCAAAGCGTATTGCCTTACCACAGGTAAGAGCTTCTGCTGCTTTCTGACGGGCAGAAGTTAAAACGCGCTGAAAAGTAGGGCGTGAAACATTCATCATTTCTGCTGCTTCCTCTTGAGTTAAACCTTTTACATCTTTAAGACGCAGTGCCTCAACCTCTTCCATTGTCATCTCAACGGTCTCTATCTGATTAGCTGGAACACCAGCAGGTTTAAAAAATTTTATTTCTGGTAATTTCTCAATAATACGATCTTTGGTTGGTCTAGCCATTGTTTTTCACTCCTGTTTCGTTTCTTATATGATTATTATATCAGATAGAGCACTTAAGAACAAAATTATACTTTCTTTTCTGCTACCATACCAAGTATTGCTACCGCATCTTTAGCACCAGAATAAGGAGGGGCGTAAGCTAAATCAAGCTGAAATAGGTCAGAAGCAGTCATAGTTCCCTGTACAGCGGTTACCAATACATCAATTCTTTTATCAGAACCTTCTCCACCGACTACCTCTGCACCTAATAATCTGCCATCTTCTTTTGCAAAAACTCCTTTAAGATGAATTGCTTCAGCTCCTGGATAATATCCAGCATGATTGTGTGCCTTGATTTTTGTAGAAAAAACATCAAATCCATTATCACTAGCTTCTTCTTCTGATAATCCTGTTCTTGCTGCAGCCAGGTTAAATAATTTATTAATTCCTGTTTTAATTATACCATTGTGTTCATATGAACCTCCTGCTGCATTTTCTCCTGCAACTCTACCCATTTTGTTTGCAGTTGAACCAAGAGGAACCCAAGCAGGTTTGCCAGTTAATATATTTACACTTTCAGCACAATCTCCAGCTGCATATATATCTTCTAAATTGGTTTCCATTTTCTTATTTACCTGTATTGCTCCAGTTTCTCCAATTTCAATTCCTGCTTTTTCAGCCAACTCTGTATTAGCCTTTACTCCAATAGAAAGTAGAGCTATATCTGCTTTGAATTCTCTGCCACTTTGAGTTACAACACTCTGCAGTTTACCAGCACCTTTAAAGTGGTCAACACCATCATCTAAAATAACCTCAACACCATTTTCTTTTAGTTCTTTTTCTACTAATCCAGCCATTTCTTCACTGAATGGTGGTAAAACCTGAGGCATTAGTTCAATTACTTTTACATTTAAACCAGCCTCACTAAAGGATTCAGCCATTTCAAGACCGATCAAACCGGCTCCAATTATAACGGCATCTTTAACTTCTTCACTATGGACAGCTTCTTTAATTGCATCTCCATTATTTACATTTCTAAGAGTAAACACATTATCAAGATCAACACCCTCAAATGGTGGTTTAATTGGTGTAGCACCAGTTGCTATCACAAGCTTATCAAATTGATAACTGCTTTCTTCACCATTTTCTAGATTTTTATAAGTGAGTTTTTTTGCTTCAGCATCAATATCTGTTACCTCATGCTTGATTTTCACTTCAACCCCATACTTTTCTTCAAATTCCTCAGCAGTAAAAGCAATGAGATCTTCTCTTTCCTTGATCACATCCGAAATATAATAGGGTAATCCACAGCCACCATAAGAAATATCAGTACCTTTTTCAAAGATTACTATTTCTGCATCTTTATCTGTTCTTCTCGCTTTGGCAGCAGCACTCGTACCGGCTGCTACACCCCCAATTACAGCTATTCTCATTTTGAATTCCTCCAGTTAAAAATTTTGTTTTAACATGCGTTATCTTCAACTAACTTAAATAGAGTATTGTTGACTGTTCCTTCTGCCGGCTGAGATATCTCAGCTAAATTTTCAAAAGTCTTCTTAAGTGAACAATTGATAAAACCTGAAGGCAGCTGACAGTCAATGTCTTCATCGATCAGATCAAAGTGCCTCAATGCTAGTTCAGCAGCTGTCATAGATTTTAGAGCACAGCTGCCCTTTGCTCCATCACAGTAAACTCCACTCGTATCACTTATTAAATTATTAATTCCATTTTCTATTTTATCACTTTTTCCAGATAAATATAGTAAAGCAGCCAACACACCTGGTGCAGCAGCATAAAATAAGCCGCATAAGGCTGATAAACGCCCAACATATATTTTTGCATAATGGCCCACTAAATGGGCCAGCATTGTTGCTTTAAATATTTCTTCATCAGTTTTATCAAAATAATATTTGGCACTGTGATAAGTAACAAGCGAAATAAAGATTCCTTGATTACCGCTTCCGGATGAGGCAAGTGCAGGAGAAGCAACTCCTGCCATTCTCGCTCCTGTTCCATCTGCTGCCAATGCAGCAATCTCATTAATCGGAGTAAAATTTCTGCGCTTCCTATATTTTTCTCCTACTCCTGAGCCAAGCCCTTCTCTACCTGCTTGTGCTATGCTAGTATTCAGCTTCAATCCATCTTTTAAAAGCTGAAGATGTTTATCAGAAAATTGATTTTCAACTAACTCAATCAGCTGATAAATATCCATATCTTTTAAATTATTATCAAGAACTTTTTTAAAATGGTCATCTTCATTTTTTATTTCCTGATGATAAACCAACTCACCATCTACAGCAATCTCGGTTAAATCATCATGATTTCCTTTTATTAAAGCACTTACCTGATTATCTGCTTCAAGAAAAGCCTCCACATATACCGGGGGTTTATCTTTTAAAACCTCAAACTCAACCTTATCAATTATTTCCAGAGCTTGCTCAAGTTTATCCTCAAGATCTGCAAGTATAGTAAGTTTGCGCTGAATTGGATTGTCAGCAAAATATCCTAAAGCTGCCGCTGTTTTATTCCCATAATATTTATTAATACCTGGCAGACCTGTTGACATACCATTTTTATAGACAAACCCATCAAGTTTAATCTTGATTTTCTTTAATTCACCTCTGCTGTATTTTGCTGCAGCTGCAACAGCAAAAGCAACTGCTCCTGGCTCAGTACAACCCTGGGCCAGCACCAGTTCTTTTTCTGAAAATATGTCAAGTAAATTTTCCATATGTCTAATTTCACCTCTTATTATCTTCTATATTTTTCTTTTCATCGTCTAATTACAATATTCTATATCTTTTAATTATTTCCTTTTATAAAAAAATAATTTTTTAATATATAGAAAATTATTAATTATTTAGGTCACAAATATTTTTTTAAAAAAACCTTGACGAGCTTTTGTTCTTATGCTATTATATTTACTGCAGTTAACAATTTTATGCCCTCATCGTCTAGGGGTCTAGGACACCAGGTTTTCATCCTGGCGGCAGGGGTTCGAATCCCCTTGAGGGTACCATATTGAAATCAAGGCAGCCAATAGGCTGTCTTTTTTTATTCAATAAAGACATTTGTAGTATTTTTTTACATCTGGTATAATTCTAATAGCATTTAAAAATAAGGGGTTTTTAAAATGTATATAATTTATAATTTACTGCTTTTTCTTATTCTAATAATATATTCACCAATATTAATACTTAAAAAAATAACTAAAACAAATAAAAAGAATATTAATGAGCTTTTTGGTTTTTATTCGGATAAAATAAAAGATATTGCAGCTAATAAAAATACTGTCTGGATTCATGCAGTTTCTGTAGGAGAAACAGTCGCAGCAAGTCCAATTGTTAAAGAATTAAAAAAAGAACTTACCGATCATAAGATAATATTTTCAACAACAACTACTACCGGTCAAAATATGGCAAAACAAATAATAGATGATGCTGATGCTGTTATATATTTTCCTTTTGATTTACCTTTTGCCATTAAAAATGCTTTAAATACAATAAATCCTGATCTAATTATGATAATAGAAACAGAATTATGGCCAAATTTCATTAAAATAGCAAAAAAACAATCTCATAAAATTATTTATGCTAATGGCAGAATAAGTAACAGCAGTTTTAAGAAATATAAATATTTAGGTTCTATCATGCCAGAGATGTTGAATAATATTGATTATTTAGCTATGCAATCAGAAGAAGATAAAAGAAGAGTTATAGAACTTGGAGCAGATAAAAATAAAGTTTCTAATCTAGGTAATGCTAAATTTGATCAAAGTTATTCTACAATTTCACAAAGTAAAAAGACTCAATATTTAAATGAATTTAATATTTTGCAAGATGATTTAGTATTTGTTGCAGGTAGTACTCATGATGATGAAGAAATTAATCTTATTAAAATTTATAAGGAATTAAAAAATAAATTCCCTAATTTATATTTTATAATAGCTCCCAGAGATATTGAAAGAGCCGATGAAATAAAAAATTTATTTAATAACTATGATATTGATTCAGTTAAAAGAACAGATATTGAAAAGAAAATGTCTGAAAAAGATAATGTGCTGATCTTAAATACAATTGGTGAGCTTGCCCAGATATATAGTCTTGCCGACTTAGTATTTGTAGGTGGCAGCATGATGGGCAAAGGTGGTCACAATATTTTAGAGCCCGCTGCACATGGTAAACTAGTCTTTTTTGGCCCAGATATGTCTAATTTTAAAGATAGTACAAGACTGCTCCTGAAAAACAATGTGGGAATTCAGGTTAATAACTGGGAGGAGTTAAAGCAAAATTTTTTATATTTCTTAAATAACAGACAAGAATCAAAAGAAAAAGGTAATAAAGCAAGAAGAGTAATATTAAAAAACAGGGGAGCCTCAAAGAGAATTGTAGAAAGTGCTTTGAGAATTTTAAAATAGCCTCATCTAAGTATAACTTAATAAATATTATGACAAAATCCAGAGATTGTTCTCTGGGTTAATTTTTTTCACTTTCTTTATTCATTTTTATCAAATATAAATTCCTGAGATATATAAATGATCCAGTAGATTGACCAACTATAAAAACAGGATCTCTTCTATGTACAGCATAGACCAAAAGTATAAGACTACCCGCAATGCTGAAATACCAGAATGCAGTAGGTATGATGCTTTTCCTTGCCTTTTCTGAAGCTATCCACTGAATTAAAAATCTCATAAAAAACATTGTTTGTCCCATAAACCCTATGACAATCCAACCCATTATTTATCCTCCTTCAATTCATAATCAATAATTCTTTTTTTCATCCATCTTACAGCAAAGGTATCCAGCAAACCTACCCAAACTCTATTTGCGATTCCATATTTAGAATTCCCAAATTTTCTTGGATAATGATTTACAGGCACTTCTTTAACTGTATAACCATTTATTCTGGCAAGAGTAGGATAAAATCTGTGCATACCACTAAAAGGATAAAAATATCTGCTGATTTCATTTTTAAATATCTTAAGCGGACATCCGGTATCAGAAATCGTTTCTCCGGTCAGCAAATTCCTAACTCCATTACCAACCAACGATGAGAATTTTTTCTTCAATCCATCATTGCGATTGCTCCTCATTCCAACTACCATATCACAATCATCCAGGTAAGGTATTAACTTAAATACATCTTCTGGATCAACCTGAAGATCAGCATCAAGAGTTATTATATAATCACCTTCAGCTTTTTTAAACCCTGCCAAAAAAGCTGCTGTCTGGCCATTATTTTCTGTAAAATGAAGCACCTTCAAATTTTCAATGTCAGCTGCATAGTCATTAATAATACTGCTGCTTCCATCTCTGCTCCCATCATTTACATAAACCATTTCATATTTATATGATCTGTCAGCAAAAACCTCTATAATTCGTTCTGTTAAAGGGGCCAGATTTTCAGCTTCATTATAAATTGGAACAACAATTGAAAAATCATAACTTTGCATCTTTAATCAACCTTCTCTATAAGTTATTTTTATGGTTAAAAATCAAAAATCATCTGATAATAACCAAATAATTATTGCTAACTTCTATGACTTTAAATTTACCTTTTAATTCAATTATATTTTCCAAACTATCCCATTTTTCTTTCTCAATCATTAGAGCTGAATTTGGTTTAGCTAAATATAAAGATAAATCTTCAACATTTTCAACAGCTTCAGGCCAAAAATCTGTATAAATATTTAATGCCTCCGTGTCTCCTTCAAATTTATAGACACCAATATTATTATATTCTAAACCTTTAAGCTTTTTCAAATATAAAGCTGCTGGTTTTACAGTATAACTGTCACTAAAGGCTGGTGCAACTGAAATAGAAAAATTAAACAGGAAAACAGAAAAAGTTATCAACACCAAATGATAAATATATTTTGTATTCTTTTTGAGTATTAAATAGATGCAGATAAAAGCTCCCAAAACCCAAACAGTTATAGTTGGTAATAATAAACTTCTCACTGCAATACCTTCTGCTTCTTCTGGAATAAAAAAAGCAGCTATACCAAGCAGCACAAGTGTTAAAACTGCTGGTACTACAATATAAAATGAAGAAGCTTTTTTCTCCCTTACCTGCCTAAACAAATAAGCAGTTAAAAGAGCTCCTGCTGGATATATTGGCAGAAGATAAATATCTAGTTTACCACTAATCACAGAAAATAATATAAATGCAGAAACAAACCAGACAACTAAGAATTTAATAAATTTAGGTGCATTTTTCCTGCTGCGAAGATAGTAAATAAAACTAGAATATAGAAAAAATGACCAGGGCAGAAATGTTCCAGAGAAAGTCTCTAGATAATAGTAGAAAGGGCGTTGATGTGCAAATGAATTAACAGCCCTACCGAAAGTTTGTATTATTAATAGCTCATAAGCATATTCTCTACCTCCACTTATCACAGAAGGAATAATCCAGAGCAGCATAATACTTATAAATAATAATAATCCCTTACCAAACTGAATTTTTTTAAATTCTGAGTAATTTTTTTCACTCAAGATAAATACAGGTATCACAACAAGCGGAACTAAAAAACCAGCAGGTCCTTTTATCCAAGTAGCCAGGGCCATAAAAACAAATATTAAATAATAATACTTTCTTTTTCTATTTATATCTTCAGAATTGTAACCAAAATAAAAAGAAATTATTGCTGATAATATAAACATGCCCATTAGATGATCCATTCTGACAGTAATAGAAAGTGCAAAAAAGTAGAAGCTAATAAGTAAGATTAATGCAGCAGTAAACCCATATTTTTTATCAAAAATTTTAGCACCAAAATAAAATGTGAGCAGTGCAATTAAAATTCCTGGTACTGCACTTGCCAGCACGACAGCAGTAACTGAATAACTTCCAAAAATCATTCTGCCCAGATTTAAAAACCAAAAGTAAAAAGGTGGTTTATGTGTATAAAAATCACCACCAAAATGAGGAACAAGCCATTCACCACTATCATACATCTCCTTAGCAATCTCAACATATTTAATCTCCTCATTCCAGTGCAGATCTCTGCTGAAAGAAGCTGGAAGGTATAAGATGGTCCCCAGCAATAAGATAATAAATATATAAATATATAAATTCCTATTTCCCTCTATTTCAAACATTACTTCAGCTCTCCTTGGTTAAAATAAATTATTTAACTGCCATTATTGAAATACAAAAGCGTATAATCATTAGACTTGAAAATACTTCTCAGCCTGCTGAAATCAGACTTATTCTTTATTCGTTGCCAGTCATCGATACTTGTTAGAATAATTGACTCATCTCGCTTCTGTAAATAATCAAGTAATTCATCTTCAGTTCCAATATCATCAATAATAAAGCCAGTATAAACAGCAAGTGTCTCAGGCTGACCATACTGAAAAGCTGTGATATTTTCTACTTCCTTTTCAAATCTGAACTCTCTTATCTTTTCTGAAATGGGTCTTTTTGTATACTCTTTACTTGCAGTAGGTATGACATTAAAAGATAAATTTATACTAAAGCCCAGCATCAGAAAAAACAAAAGAGAAATGACAAGCAGTGCTTTTTTCTTAAATGCAAAATATATTGCGGCTGCAGTAAAAACAACAACTAAGATTATAGTTGGCAGCAGCCTTGTTTTAATATTATAGCCTTCAATCATCCATTCTGGTGATACAATTACTGCAGCAGTCACAACTGTAAATGTAATGATAACTGGGTAAGTAATATATTGCATATCATGATTATTTATGCACTTCTGAACTACATAAGCAATAATAAGGGATGCAGCTGGATAAATAGGCAGTAAATAAAAAACTAATTTGCCACTAAAAAATGAAAATATTACTAAGGGAAATATAAACCAGCTTAACAAGAATTTTAAATCAGCAGATATAATCTGTTTTCTTATTATATAAATAAAGCTCGATAATAATATTATTGTCCAGGGGAAAAAGGTTGCTGGAAAAGTCATAAAATAATAATAGAATGGTTTCCCGTGAGCAAAGGAATCCACTGCACGACCAAAAGTCTGGACAACTAAAAGCTGGTATGCATATTCTCTACCTCCACTGATTAATGCAGGTACAAGCCATAATAAAATAACTCCAGTAAATAGCAAAAAACCTTTCAGCAGTTTAATATTTTTAAATTCATGTAAATTGCCCTCCCATATTAAAAAACCAACAACTACTGAAAGAGGTATTAAAATTCCAGCTGGGCCCTTAACTGCTGCTGCAGCAGCCATAAAAAGATAAAATAAATAATACAGTTTATCTCTCTTTTCAAAATAGGCTTTATAAAAAGAGAAAATTGATGCAGTAATAAATATCATCATAAATAAATCCATCCGTACAAAAATAGCTAAGCTGTAAAATAAAAAACTCGATGCTAAAATTAATGACCCCAGCAGAGCATATTTTTCTTCCAAAAAACTTCTCCCAAAATAAAAACTTAACAGCACAATTATTAAAGCCGATATAATACTTGGAGTTACCATGGCCTGAGCTGAATATCCACCAAAAATCGTCCTGCTCAAATTTAATACCCAAAAATACAGTGGAGGTTTATCTGGATAAATTTCTCCTCCAAGATGTGGTACAAACCAGTTGGAGTTTACTGCCATCTCTCTTGCTACCTCAGCATATCTTAGTTCATCACGATAATGAAGTTCTCTATTAAGCATTGTCGGCACATAAAGAAAAATGCAGAAAATAATTAAAAGTAATATATAAATATAAATTTTATTTGCTGCTGTATTATTTACATTCAAAAATTATTTCCTCCTCAAAATTAAAAATTAGAACTTAGTAAACTTCTTTAAGCCATTCAATTTCTCTTTTCAAACCCTCTTCAAACTCTACTTCTGCCTGATAATCTAATAATTCTTTAGCTTTAGTATTATCGGCTGCTGTATGTTTTACATCCCCTTTAACTTTATCTGTATAAATAACTTCAGTATCTTTTCCACTAATATCTTTCATCAAATTTAGAGCTTCATTTAACTTTATTCTTCTGCCTGAACCACCAATATTTATTATTTCACCAGCTGGAGCTTTCTCTGCAGCTAAAATATTAGCCTCAGCAATATCTCCAACATAGGTAAAGTTACGGCTTTGCTCACCATCCCCAAAAACATTTATCCTTTCTCCCTGAATGAGTGCTTTAATAAAAATATGAAATGCCATATCAGGCCTTTGTCCTTCTCCATAAACTGTAAAATACCTTAGAGACACTGTTGGGACCTTAAAATTTTTGTAATATAAATAACATAAGTTTTCAGCTGCTAGCTTTGAAACACCATAAGGAGAAACAGGCTGCAGGCGCTGCTCTTCTGTCATAGGTAAATTATCAGTATCACCATAAACTGAAGATGAAGATGCGTAGATTAATTTCTCTAATTTGGGACTTTTTTTGGCTGATTCCAAAATTTTTTGCGTTAATAATATATTATTTCTGCCGTATATCTCAAAATCATCTCCCCAGCTGGAACGAACTCCAGCTTGAGCAGCCTGATGATATATGTAATTTACATCATCCAGCATATTATCTAAATCAAGTTCTAACAAATCAGCTTCAATAAATTCAAAATTTTTCTTATCTAACAAAGGCTCAATATTCTTTTCCTTAAGTCCTCGTGAATAGTAATCAGTAAAGCAATCAACTCCAATTACTTCTTCACCTTTGGATACTAACTTTTTAGCTAAATTTGACCCAATAAAACCTGCACTACCAGTTATTAAATGTTTCAATTAATTTCACTCCTAATAACTTAATTATTTAAAATAGTATTAATAGTATTAGTTGTATATTCTTAACTTAGAAAACTTCCTTCAATTTGATCTATCATTCTTTCGAATGTATAATTATCTTTATATTTTTCATGTCCTCTTTTACCCATCTCTTCTCTTTTATTATTTTGAATCATTTTTAAAATTGTTTTACCTAAAGAATATTTATCACGTTGAGATAAATACCCATTTATGCCATTATCGACAATTTCTCTTACACTTGGGATATCTACTGATACTATTGGCTTGCCTGCTGCCATAGTTTCTAAAATTATCCATGGACAACCCTCGTATAAAGCAGAATGAGCTAAAAAATCAATTTGGCTTAATATAGAAGGAATATCTTCTCTAAAACCTGTAAAAATTACATTTTTTTCTAATGATAATTTCTTTACTAAATTTTCATAGTTGCTTCTATAATCTCCAGTGCCAACAAATAATGTTTTGAAATTGGTATAATTTTCTTTGAGATATGCAAGTGCATTTATCAAATCATCTTGAGATTTTTGTTCACCTAATCTCCCAATATTCGCCATTAAGATTTCATCATCTTTTATATTGAACTCTTTTCGAATATCACTATTAATTTTTGGATTTACAAAATCATCATATTTTACACCATTATATATTAATTCAGTTTTAATATTATCAACTATTTTTTTGGGGAGTTTTTCAAAACTCTTTTCTATTGTTATTTTAGAAATGCCCATGAAATGAGTAATGAATTTTTCCATAGCAATTCTATTATACAAATGATTATTTATAGGATTAGCCAAAGCTCTTCTGTAAACTATATTTTCTACACCAGCAATTTTACCTGCGATAGAGGCTAATTTAAAATGCGAAGACTGGCAAAAAAACATAGTCTGAATTTTATTATCTCTTAAATAATTAACTAGTCTAATGATTCTTGCTGGATTCAAAAAAGAGGCATCTTCAATTTTTCCTATTGTATCTACATGTAAACCAACACTTTCACATTTCTTTTGAAAAGGTGTATTATTTTTAGCTAATATGAAAATATTATGTCCTCTTTTCTTTAAAGCTTTTGCAGTTTTAAAATGCCATCCTTCAACTCCACCCCATATAACTCCTGTATTAATAAATAATATGTTTTTATCTTTTTTTATCTTTTTTTTCATCTTATATATTCCCCT
>CAZYRX010000015.1:0-38399 GCA_964649895.1 uncultured Halanaerobium sp. | reverse complement strand
TATCTTTTTTAGTTTTTACTTTAATTACTTTAGTTTTTGCTGGAGGAGCAGTCGCCCAGGATAAGCAGGGTGGAAGACTAGTATTTGGGCGTGGTGGAGATTCAGTTGGTCTTGACCCAATCCAGGAAACTGATGGTGAGTCTTTTAAAGTAACACAACAGATATTTGATACATTAGTTGATTATGAACCAGGTGGTACTGAAGTTATTCCTAATCTTGCTACTTATTGGGAAACTTCTGAAGACGGTTTAACATGGAGATTTCAATTAAGAGATGATGTTGAATTTCATGATGGAACAAAATTCGATGCAGAAGCTGTAAAGTGGAACTTTGACCGCTGGCGTCTTGAAGACCATCCATACCATTTTGGTGGAGAATTCACTTATTATGCATATATGTTCCAGGGTTTCCCAGGGGTAATTGAAGAAGTGAATGTTATAAATGATTACACTGTTGAGTTTGTTTTATCAGAAAAACAAGCTCCATTTTTAAACAACCTGGCTATGGTTCCTTTTGGTATTTCAAGTCCAACAGCAGTTAAAAAGTATGGTGAAGATTACTTTAAAAATCCTGTTGGAACTGGTCCATATGTATTTGAAGAGTGGCGTCAGGGAGATAGAGTTATTGTTAAAGCAAATGAAAATTATTGGGGAGAGAGGGCTTATTTAGATGAAATAGTCTTCCGTTCTATTCCTGATAATGCTGCACGTTTTATGGAACTTCAGTCTGGTACAATTGATATTATGGATGGTGTTAGTCCTGAAGATGTAGATGCAGTTAGAAATTCTGAAGCATTAAAGCTATCTTTGCGTCCCAGTATGAATGTTGGTTATTTTGCTATGAATTTTAATTTTGAACCTTTTGATGATGTAAGAGTAAGAAGAGCTTTTAATCACGCAATTGATAAACAGGCATTAATTGATGCATTTTATGCTGGGTTAGCTGAGCCTGCTAAAAATCCAATGCCACCTTCTATTTGGGGTTATAATGACGAAATAGATCCATATGAATATAATCCTGAAAAAGCTAAAGAATTATTAGTAGAAGCTGGATATGAGGATGGATTTGAATTTGATCTTTGGTATCTACCAGTACCAAGACCATATATTCCTCAGGGTAAATTTATTGCTCAGGCAATGCAGAGTTATTTAGCTGAAATAGATGTTAAAGCTAATCTTTTAACCTATGATTGGGGAACGTATTTAAATAAAACAGAAGATAGAGAAGCTGAAACATTTATGCTTGGTTGGACAGGAGATAATGGTGATCCTGATAACTTCCTTTATGTATTATTAGATAAAACTAATAGTGATAACGCATATGCAAGTGAAGAACTGCATGAAGTTCTAGTTGAAGCACAAAAAACTATGGATCAGGAGAAGCGAGTTGAGCTTTATAAGGAAGCTCAGGTAATTATCCATAACGATGCACCTTGGGTACCATTAGTTCATTCAACACCACCAATTGCATTAAAGGATAAAGTTAATAATTATATTCCTAACCCAACTGGTACAGAAAAATTACACAGAGTTTGGCTTGAAGAATAATTAATGAGAAATAAGAAATAATTACTTAATCTGCGGCAGGTTATTGCCGCAGATTAATTTTGAATAGAGAGGTGTAATAGATTAATGCTGAATTATATTATTAAAAGAATTCTTGCTTTAATACCTATTCTATTAGGAGTAGCTGTTATAGTGTTCTTGATTATTCATTTAATACCTGGAGACCCAGCCCAGACAATGCTTGGTGAGAGGGCTACAGCAGAATCTCTAGCAAGATTAAGAGAACAGATGGGTTTAAATGATCCTCTTCACGTTCAATTTGGTCGTTATATGAAAGATTTATTAAGAGGTGACTTAGGTAGATCTATTATGAGTAATAACCCTGTTAGTTCTGAATTAAAACAGAGATTTCCTGCCACACTTGAGCTTTCTTTTTTCGCAATGATTTTTGCAGTTGTTGTAGGTGTACCAGCAGGTATATTTGCTTCAATAAAACAAAATTCATGGTTTGATAACCTTAGTATGATGATTGCTTTAATTGGAGTATCTATGCCGATCTTCTGGCTTGGATTAATGTTTATCTGGTTATTCGCAGTCGAACTTGGTTGGTTCCCACCTTCTTCTCGGATAGGTGTAGGTGTTAATTTTCAACCAATAACTAATTTATATGTTATTGACAGTATCATAAGGCTGAACTTTGATGCTTTTAAAAATATACTTCATCATCTAGTACTTCCATCTGTTGCCTTAGGTACAATACCGATGGCTATAATCGCAAGAATGACAAGATCTTCGATGCTTGAAGTGTTAAGAAAAGATTATATTCGTACCGCATATGCTAAGGGTCTAACAAAAAAAGTTGTAATTATTAAACATGCTCTAAAAAACGCTCTTGTACCAATAATAACTGTTGTGGGACTTCAGTTTGGAGTATTATTGGGAGGAGCAGTAATGACAGAAACAATTTTTTCTTGGCCTGGTTTAGGAAAATATTTAGTAGATGCTATTTATGCAAGAGATTTCCCGATTGTCCAGGGAGGCATTCTATTTTTTGCAGGAGTTTTTGTATTTGTAAATTTAATTGTTGATCTTTCTTATGCTACAGTTGACCCCAGAATACAATATGAGTAAAGGAGGGAAATAGAAATGAGTTTAGAAAACAGTAAGAAAGCAAATAAAAAGAAATTTAAGCAAAATTCTAATCCCTGGCTTGAAGCTTGGAGAAGGTTATTAAAAAGCAAAATTGGAATTGCTGGGTTAGCTATAATAATACTTTTATTACTTGTTGCTATTTTTGCTCCTTTTTTAGCACCTTATGAACCAAATGCTCAAAATATAATATCTCGCTATGAAGCACCATCATCTGAACATTTATTAGGTACAGATGAAATGGGGAGAGATATTTTAAGCAGAATCATTTATGGATCAAGAATTTCTCTACAGGTTGGTCTTGTTTCAGTATTATTAGCATTAGTTTTAGGTGTTACCTTTGGTGTTTTTGCAGGGTTTTATGGTGGTAAAATAGATATGGTAATCATGAGATTCATGGATATTATGCTTGCATTTCCTAGTATACTTTTAGCAATAGGTATAGTTGCAATTTTGGGTCCACAATTAAAAAATGCAATGATTGCTATAGGAATTATAAATGTTCCCCGTTTTGCCAGAATTGTAAGATCATCTGTTTTATCAATAAAAGAAACAGAATATATTTCAGCTGCAAGAGCGCTTGGAGCAGGTGATATTAGAATTATATTTAAACATCTTTTACCAAATGCAATGGCTCCATTGATTGTTCAGACAACATTAAGTATTGCAACAGCAATATTAGAAGCAGCAGCATTAAGTTTTTTAGGCTTAGGTGCACAGCCTCCATCCCCAGAGTGGGGAGCAATGCTGAGTGATGCAAGGAGTTCATTACAAAAAGCGCCCTGGGTTGCAACTTTCCCTGGACTGGCAATAGTATTTGGAGTTCTTGGTTTTAACCTACTTGGCGATGGCTTGAGAGATGCATTAGATCCGAAAATGAAAAATGTTTAGCTGAAATTTTCAAAGTGAAGATTAATTTTAAAATAAGGTGATTAAAATTATTGATCCTGTTATGTTTGAGATATTTTCATTTAAGATAAGATGGTATGGTTTTTTAATCATATCATCTCTATTAATATCTTTAATTATATTAAAGTTTTTATTAAAAAAAGACAATTCTGAGATTGATTTTGAATTTTTTTTAGATTATATTATATTTGCCTTACCGACTGCTGTAGTGGGTGCAAGGTTATATTATGTGATTTTTAACCTAGATTATTATATGAGCAGGCCAGGAAAAATTTTAGCTGTTCAAGAAGGTGGATTGGCAATTCACGGAGCCTTAATTTTTGCTGCTGTTCTTTTATATATATTTGCAAGAAAGAGGCAGGTATCTTTTCTGAAATCTCTTGATTATTTAGTCCCATTGATGTCGTTAGGTCAGAGCATTGGGCGTTGGGGTAATTTTATAAATCAAGAAGCATATGGGAAGATAGTAAACATTGATTATTATAATTTTTTTCCAAAGTTTATAAAAAACCAGATGTTTATAGATGGGTATTACAGAGAAGCTACCTTTTTATATGAATCTACAGCTGATTTTTTATTATTTATATTTTTATTTTTCTATCTAATTAAATTTAAACATAGAAGAAAAAATGGTGATATAACAGCTTTTTACTTAATTTTTTATTCTATTTTTAGATATTTTATTGAAGAACTAAGAACGGATAGTTTGATAATTTATGATATTCAAGCAGCTAAATTAATGAGTGTTTTAATGATTATTTTAGGAATTACTATTTTAATTAAAAACCAACTAACAAAAGTTTGATTACAAATTAAATTAATTATAGTTTTACATATTAACTCATTATTTTTTAAAATTGACACTAAATATTTAATGTGCTAAACTGAATTTATTGAGCTGATAAGATTTTAGCATATATGAAAGGTGATATTATGACAAGAAAATATTTATTCACTTCTGAATCAGTAACTGAAGGACATCCAGATAAAGTTGCTGACCAAATTTCGGATGCAATTTTAGATGCAATTATAGCAGAAGATCCTCAGGCAAGAGTTGCCTGTGAGACTTTTGTAACAACTGGATTAATATTGATTTCTGGTGAGATTACTACATCATGTTATGTTGATTTAACAAAAATTGCCAGAAAAACTGTTAAAGATATTGGCTACACAAGAGCTAAATATGGTTTTGATAGTGAAACCTGTGCAGTTTTAACGGCAATTGATGAGCAGTCAGGAGATATTGCACTTGGGGTTGATCATTCCTTAGAAGAAAAAGAAGGTAAATCCGATTCTGAATTGGGAGCCGGTGACCAGGGGCTTATGTTTGGATATGCTTCAGATGAAACCGAAGAATATATGCCTTTACCAATTATGCTATCTCATAAATTGGCTAGACGACTTGCTGAAGTAAGAAAAAATGAGATTATTGATTATCTTCGTCCTGATGGTAAAACCCAGGTGACTGTTGCTTATGAAGATGATAAAGCTTTATATGTAGATAAAGTGCTTGTTTCTTCTCAACATCATCCGGAAAAAACACAGGAAGAGATTAGAAAAGATATTATTGAGCATGTTATAAAAGAAGTTATACCAGAAGAACTTTTAAGAGATAAAACAAAATTTTTTGTAAATCCTACAGGGAGATTTGTTACTGGAGGCCCAAATGGAGATAGTGGATTAACTGGTCGGAAAATAATTGTAGATACATATGGAGGTACAGCTCGTCATGGTGGTGGTGCTTTTTCCGGTAAGGACCCTACAAAAGTAGATCGTTCTGCATCTTATATGGCTCGTTATGCTGCAAAAAATATTGTAGCTGCAGGTCTTGCAAAAAGATGTGAAGTTCAAATAGCATATGCTATTGGAGTGGCAGAACCTCTTTCAGTTATGATTGATACATTTAATACAGGAGTTATTGCAGATGATAAGTTAGATGAGATTATAAAAGAAGAATTTGATTTTAGACCTGCTCAAATCATTAAAAATCTTAAACTTCGAAACCCCATATATAAACAGGTTGCAGCCTATGGTCATTTTGGAAGACATGATCTTAATTTAAGTTGGGAGAAAACAGATAGAATAGAAAGTTTAAGGGAAAAAGCAGGTTTATAAAATTATATATATAAAAAAATTATTTACCGGAGGTTTTTCTGCCTTCGGTTTTTGATTTTTATCAACTTAGTTCTATAAATTACTATAATTTTTGAAAGGATAGAAAATGGGAAAAATAGCTAAGATTATTGTTGATTTACCTATTAGAGAGCTAGATAAAGAGTTTGATTATTCGATTCCAGATAAGCTTAAAGATAAAATTCAATTAGGACAGCTTGTTAAAGTGCCCTTTGGTAGAAGAAAGGTTGCTGGATTTATTACTGGAATCAATAAAAATTCGAATATTGAGAACTCTAAAATAAAAAATATTTCAGAAATATTATATCAAAAACCTTTTTTTGATGCTGAACTTTTAAAACTTTTCAAATGGATTTCAGCTTATTATCATTCTTATCTTATTCAAGTTATAAAAACTGCTTTACCACCAGGAATAACAGAAAATAGGGTGAATAGGAAAAAAATAAAATTCGTTAAAATTTCAGATGACATAGAGGACATTGAAGAAATACTTAAAAAATTACAAAAAAGTGCCCCAAAACAATTTCAAATTTTTAATCAACTTTCTAATACGAAAAACAGAAAAATAAGCTTAAAAAAAGCTGCAGAAAATGCACAAACATCAAGGCAAACTGTATATCGTTTAATAGAAAAGGGCTATTTAAAATTATATAATAATTATGTAGATAGGATTCCAATGCTTGAAGATAAATCAAATAATATTTTGCTTGATAATGAACCTTTTCATAAAATTAAAGATAAGGAATCAGAAGAAATAATTGAATTTATCTATAGTAATTCTAAAAAAAATAAAGATCAAAATAAATTTCTTTTAGAAACTGCAAATTATAGAGATAGTTTCAGTTTTTATATAAATTTATTAAATAAATTTATTAAAGGTAATAAAACAGCAATTTTATTAATTCCTGAGATTGATAAAGACTTTTTGCTCTTAAAGAAACTTAAAGATTATTATAAAGAGAAAATAGCTTTTCTCCACAGTCAACTAAGTAAAGGGGAACGTTTTGATGAGTGGAGAAGAATACAAAAAGGTGAAGTAAAAATAGCAGTTGGAGCAAGGTCAGCTATATTTGCACCTCTAAAAAATTTATCACTTATAATTATCAAAGAAGAAAACAATAAAATTTATAAACAACTTGAGCATCCTTTATATCATGCAAGACAGGTTGCTGTTAGAAGAGTCAAACAAAAAAACTGCACTTTACTCTTAATGGCTGATTATCCGTCAATAGAAAGTAGATATTATGCAGATAAAGGGAATTATAAATATTATAGGCTGCCAAATGATAACAAAACAAAAAGCAGGATTGTGGATTTAAAAAAAGAAATTGAAAAAGGTAATTTAAGTGATATTAGTAATTATCTTAATAAAAAAATAGAAATAAGTTTAGAAAAAAAAGAGAAAATTTTGTTATTTTTAAACAGACGAGGTTACGGAAATTATGTATTATGTAAGAAATGTGGAAATGTAATTGATTGCGATAATTGTGATATCGCTCTAAATTATCATCAATCTGAAGATAAATTAATCTGTCATTATTGTGGTTTAAAAAAGAATTTACCTGAAACTTGTCCTGAATGTGGAAGCTCTTTTATTTCACCATCTGGCTTCGGTACAGAAAATTTAGTTGAGCAGGTCAATGAAGAATTTCCTGAAGCTAATATTGCACGTCTCGATAGTGACTCAGCTGATAATTATAAAAAAATAATAAAAGATTTTAATTCAGGTAAAATAAATATTTTAGTTGCTACCCAGATAATTATAAAAAAAGAACTTTTTGATAATCTGAGATTAGTAGGTGTTATTTCAGCAGATACGGCTCTCAATAATTCAGATTTTAGAGCAGCTGAAGATAGTTTTAAATTACTCAATGAATTGAAAATGCTTTTAAAAAATGACAATAAAAGCGAATTTGTAATTCAGACTTTTAATCCTGAGCATCATAGTATAAAAGCTGCTGCAGAAAGTAATTACGATGAATTTTATAAAAATGAACTTAAAATAAGAGAAAAGAGAAATTATCCACCTTTTTGCAGATTAATTAATATTATAATTCAGGGTGTAAATGAGGAAAAAGTAAAAAATAAGGCTTTTAAACTAAATAATTATTTAGAAAAGTTTAGTAATAGTTTCTCAGAAAAACTTGGCGTTTCAGAAGCAGCATTAAAAAAAATTAGAAATAAACACAGATGGCAGATCATCTTAAAATTTAAGTCTTTACGAAATAGAGAATATATAATTCAATTAGTAGAAAAAAACTTTAAAGAATTAGAAAAAAACAGTAATGAGGTTGAGATTCGTATTGATGTAGATCCATATAGAATGTTATAATATAATTTGGGAGGAGATTTTATGGCTCTTTTAAAAGTAAGAACACTTGGTGACCCTGTTTTGAGGAGTAAAGCAAAAAAAGTTAAAGAAGTTAATGAAAAAACAAATCAATTAATAGATAATATGTTTGA
Organism: uncultured Halanaerobium sp.; assembly: GCA_964649895.1. Lineage (GTDB taxonomy): Bacteria > Bacillota > Halanaerobiia > Halanaerobiales > Halanaerobiaceae > Halanaerobium. The sequence continues at coordinate 30,240 of CAZYRX010000015.1, read as the reverse complement.
GACAATGTACGAAGAAGATGGGGTTGGTTTGGCTGCCCCACAGGTAGGAATGTTAAAAAGAATAGCAGTCGTAGATATTAGAGAAGATAATCCAATAGTGCTTATTAATCCTAAAATAATAGAAGAAGAAGGCAAAGCTATTATGGAAGAAGGTTGTTTGAGCATTCCCAATAGAACTGGAGATGTAATCAGATCAAGAAGAATTAAAGTTCGATCATTAGATAAAGAAGGAAATGAAGTGGAATTTGAAGCTGAAGGATTTGAAGCTAGAGCAATACAGCATGAGATGGACCATCTAGATGGTGTTTTATTTATAGATAAAATGGTAGAGTTAGTGGAGTGATATGATGAATATAATTTTTATGGGAACTCCGGATTTTGCAGTTCCTTCACTTAAGAAGCTAATTAATGATAATGACATTGAAATATCTGCAGTAGTAACTCAGCCGGACAGAAAAAGAGGTAGAGGACAAAATATAAAATTTTCGGCAGTTAAAAAGGCTGCTCTTGCAGCAGATCTTAAAGTATTACAGTCTGATAATGTTAATGAGAAAAATTTTTTAGAAAAGTTAAGCAGCTTTGGAGCTGATTTTGTAGTAGTTGTAGCATTTGGACAAAAATTAGGAGAAAAACTACTAAATCTCCCTAGATATGGATGTATAAATTTACATGCATCATTATTACCAGAATATAGGGGTTCTAGCCCAATTCATAAAGCAATTATTGAAGGTGAAAATGTTACCGGAAATACTACAATGTATATGGGGCCTGGTTGGGATGATGGAGATATTATATATCAGCAGGAAGTTGAAATAAAGAAAGATGATACAGTTGGTAAACTACATGATAAACTTGCTGAAAATGGGGCAGAACTACTTGTGAAAACTTTACATGATGTAAAGGATGGTTCTGCACCAAGAATACCCCAAAATGAGGATGAAGCAACTTTTGCTTATAAGATAGACAAAAAACTCGGTAGAATAAACTGGGAAAAAAATGCAGAGGATATTTATAATTTAGTAAGAGGGGTGAATCCATGGCCTGGTGCTTACAGTTTTCTTGAAGGAAAAAGAATTAAAATTTGGTGGATAGAAATTAAAAATTATGAAAACACCAATAAAAAGCCGGGGACAATTATTAAAGCAAATATAGATGATGGTATTCTTGTTCAAACCGGAGATGGTATAATTTCTATTGAAGAACTTCAGATAGCTGGAGGCACTAAAATATCTTATCAAGATTTTCTAAACGGGCATCAATTAGAAAAAGGACAAAAATTTGACTGATTAATTCAAAGGACAGCATTTATTTTTTTATAGATATAATTTTTTGTATAAGAAGCAGTATTAAAAAATGTGAAATAAAGGGGGAATCTCTATGTTTTTCTTTGATCCAACAATGATTATGCTTATACCTGCGTTATTAATTGCAGCATATGCACAGTATAAAGTTAAAAGTACTTTTAATAAATATAGTGAAATTTACAGTAATTCTGGCCTTACAGGAGCAGAGGTTGCTAGAGAAATTATGCAGAAGAATAATATAAATGACGTTGGAGTTCAGCGGGTAGAAGGTAAATTGAGTGATCACTATGATCCAAAAAAGAAGGTCCTTAACCTTTCTAAAGATGTTTACAGCAGTAATTCTATTGCAGCTATTGGTGTAGCTGCTCACGAAGCTGGTCATGCGGTTCAGGATGCTGAAGGCTACAGGCCGCTATCTTTAAGAGCCTCATTAGTTCCCGCAGCAAGTTTAGGATCAAATCTTGGTCTACCAATGGCTATATTTGGATTTTTTATTAGAGCTGATTTTTTGATTATTGCAGGATTTGTCTTGTTTTCAGCAGCGTTTTTATTTCATCTTGTAACATTACCAGTGGAATTTAATGCTAGTAATAGAGCTGTAGCTCAGCTGAAAAATAACAGCTATCTTAGTTCAGAAGAAGTTAAGGGTGCCAAAAAAGTATTGAGGGCAGCTGCTTTTACTTATGTAGCTGCAACATTAGTTGCATTAATCAACCTCCTTAGAATACTTGCACTCTTTTCTATGGGTAGAGATTAACTGTGAAAAATTTACGGGCAAAAATTATTGAGGCACTGCTCAGAGTAGAAGAGGGAAGTTATTCTACTCTTCTTCTCGACTCTATTTTAAAAAAAATTGTAGATGAGAGAGATAAAAGTCTATTCACAGAAATATATTATGGAGTAATTAGACATAAACTTCATTTAGATTATATAATTAACTTTTTTTCTAATACTCCACTACAAAAATTAGATAAAGAAGTTTTAATGGGGCTGAGGATAGGGATTTATCAGCTCCTTTTTCTTGATAGAGTTCCAGCACGAGCTGCAATTTACGAAAGTGTAGAAGGAGTTAAAGAGATATTAGGAAATAGAAGAAAAGGAGCAGTTTCATTTACAAATGGTATTTTAAGAACTGTAAACAGAGATATTGCTCAAGTTAAATTTCCTAGTTTTGATAAAAATCCTAAAAGATATTTATCTATTAAATATTCTTATCCTGAGTGGATTGTAGAGAAATTTATTGGTCAATATGGTATAGAAAAAGCAGAAAAAATAATTAGAGCAGGAAATAAGAGGGCAAATGTTGTATACAGACATAATTCTTTAAAAATGTCTAAAGAACAATTTTTAAAAAGTATGGACAATGAAAATATAAGCTATGAAAGTACTTTTTTGGATGGATTCTATAAATTATTAAATATAAATAATCCGGCAGAAACGGAAGTTTTTAAAAATGGTGGAGCATACATCCAGGGGACATCCGCAGGTCTTGCATCCCTGCTGCTGGATTTAGAAAAAGAAATGGATGTTCTTGATTTAGCTGCAGCACCTGGAGGTAAAACTACACATATGGCTGAGTTAATGGAGAATACCGGAATTATAAAAGCGTTGGATATTAATCAGTCCCGCTTAAATCTAATTAAAGAAAATGCAGATCGCCTTGGTGTTACAAATATTTTATTAAAAAATGCTGATGCAGCAAAATATGAGGATAATAATAGATATGATAGAATATTAGCTGATTTACCATGTTCTGGTTTAGGTTTAATTTCTGCAAAACCTGAGATTAAATGGAAAAAAGATGAGGCTGCTGTAGATGCAATGGCAGAACTTCAGTATAAAATTTTAAGTAAAAATATAGACAAATTAAAAGCTGGAGGTAAATTGCTGTACTCAACATGTACATTGAGCAGCAAAGAAAATCAGCAAGTAGTAGAGAGATTATTAGCTGAAAATGATGATATTATTTTAGAAGATTTAAATACAAAATTCAAGGAAATAACAGGATTAGAGCTTGATAATAATGAAAAATGCTTAGAAATATTACCTGGATTTATAGATTCAGAAGGATTTTTTTATGCACTTTTAAAAAAACGGAGAGTGAATTAAATTAATATGAAGGATTTAAAAGAACTAAAGAGAAATGAAGTAATAACCGATCTAAAGAAAGCTGGTTATCCCTCCTATCGAGGTGAGCAAATTTTTAACTGGTTATATAAAAATGGAGTTTCTAATACAGAAGAAATGAAAAACATTCCCAAAAAAATGCGAAGTTATATAGATAATAATTATCAGATTACAAATCTTAAAGAAATAGATAAGAGCATTTCTGCTGATGGCACAGTAAAGTATTTATGGGAGCTTGACGATGGGGAAAATATTGAAGGAGTTTATATACCTTTTCCTAAATCTGGTCGTCATAGTGCTTGTATTTCAACTCAGGTAGGATGTGGTTTAGGCTGTTCATTTTGTGCAACAGGAATAGATGGTCTGCAGAGAAATCTTAGTACTGCAGAAATAATTGATCAGGTATTAAAAATACAATCAGATATCAGTGGTGAGCAATTCTTGGAGCCAAGATTAAGCAATATTGTTTTTATGGGGATGGGAGAGCCTCTTGCTAATTTCGAGAATCTCATGAAAGCAGTTGAAATACTTAATGCTGATAATGGTCTAAACATCGGAATGAGAAAAATGACCATTTCAACTGCAGGATTAGTTCCTGAAATTGAAAAATTAGCAGAAAGAAATGATCAGATTGGTCTTGCAGTTTCACTACATGCACCAAATGACAGATTGAGAAATAAAATTATGCCTATAAATAGAAAATATAACTTAACTCAGCTACTAACTGCTGTCATCAATTATATAGAAAAAACGGGCAGAAGGGTAACCTTTGAATATGTTTTAATGGATAGTGTCAATGATAGTCCCGAACTGGCGGTACAGCTTGCAGATTTATTGAGGGGAATAAATTGCCACGTCAATTTAATTCCTGCTAATCCCGTTCCAGAATTAAATATAAAAAGACCTGTAAAAAAAGTTATTGAAAGTTTTTACAACACATTAGATAATAACGGAATTCAGGTTACACTAAGAAAAGAAATGGGAAGTGAAATTGATGCTGCTTGTGGTCAATTAAAGAGAAAACAAAGATAGGGGGCAAATAATGCGGTTTAAAGCTGTTAGCAATATAGGGAAAGTAAGAAGCACAAATGAAGATAACTATTATTTTGATGAAGAAAATAATTTTTTTATGGTGGCTGATGGAATGGGAGGGCATGCTGCTGGAGATGTTGCAAGCGGTATAGCAGCTGAAATAGCTAAGAATTATGATTTTGATCTTGATAACCCGATTGAGACTATGGAAAATTTAATAATAAAAGCTAATGATGAAATAATTAAAGAAAGCAGAGAAAAGAGTCAGAACAGAGGTATGGGAACTACTTTTGCATCTGTTATTATAAAAAATAGTATCCTCTATTTTGCTAATTTAGGAGATAGCCGCATTTATCTTCATCATACCCAGGAAAATCAATTAGAAAAAATTTCTAAAGACCATTCTTTGGTTGGTGAAATGCTTCGAAAAGGAAAAATTACAGAAGAAGAAGCTTTTAAACATCCACAAAAAAACATTGTAACTCAAGCACTCGGTTTAGATAAAGAACTTGATATCGATAGTGGAAGCAAAGAGTTAGAAAGAGAAGATATTATATTATTATGTACTGATGGGTTATCAGATTTGATTAGAAAAAATGAGATAAAAGATATACTAACTGAAGATGGTACTATTGATAAAATGGCAGATAATCTACTTAATAGAGCTTTAAATAATGGAGGCTTGGATAACATTACATTTATAGTAATTGACATGAAATAAGATATTTAATCTGCTAAAAATGATTGAGGTGAATTTATGCAGGGTAAGATTTTAAATAACCGTTATAAGATAATAAAAGAACTCGGGCGGGGAGGAATGGCTATTGTATATTCTGCTCGGGATACTCTTTTAGAAAGAGTTGTTGCTCTTAAGATGCTGCGTCCAGAATACAGCTCTGATAAGGAATTTAAAGAAAAATTCCGTCAGGAAGCTAAGGCTGTTGCAAAATTATCTCATCCAAATGTTGTAAGCATTTACGATATTGTGGTTGATGAAGATAAAATTTACCTTGTAATGGAAATAGTTGAAGGAGAAACTTTAAAAGATATAATAAAACGAAGAGGTAAACTATCTATCGCGGAATCATTAGAATTTGCAGGACAGATTGCTGCTGCTTTATCTGTTGCACATGGAAATCAGATTGTGCACTGTGATATTAAACCACAAAATATCATCCTAACAGATGATATGGAAGTTAAAATAACTGACTTTGGTATTGCTAGAGCTGTTAGTTCAGCCACAACTACTATGACAGAGACTGTTGTCGGGAGTGCTCATTACTTTTCTCCAGAACAAGCAAAAGGGGGAAAAATAAAGGCTTATTCTGATATATATTCTCTTGGTGTAGTATTATATGAAATGACAACAGGGGAACTTCCATTCCAGGGAGAAAGTCCAATTTCGGTTGCTCTAAAACATATTCAACAGCAGGCAGTTAGTCCCTCTAATATTAATAGTGATATTCCAAAAGAAGTTAATGATATGATAATGAAGGCAATTTCTAAGGATCCGGCAGATAGATTTCAAAATGCAGCTGAAATGCGGCATGAGATAACTTTATGTCTAAAAAATTTAAAAAAGAATAAAGATAAAATTAATGTTAAAGAAAATAAATTTGATCCAGATGAAACAAGAATTATGGATAAAGCTAATTTTAAAGATTTAACTAAGAAAAACAACTTAGAAAAGAATAAAAATAATAGCATAAGCAAAGACAAAAATAATAAATCAGAAAATACTAAAGAGATAAATAGTGATAATTTATCTTATCAGAAAGCAGGAAATTCAGCTGAGAAAAGCAAAAATACGGCTGAGAAGAGTGCTTCTAAAAATGTAATTAATGACGACGATAAGCAGAATAATAAATTTAAATCTCTTAAAAAAATGACTGTAATCTTTTTAGTGATCATGCTGGGAGCCGTTATTTTTATTGGAGGAGGTCTTTATTTTTTCAATAGTTATACAAGTGTACCTATAGTTGAAGTACCAAATATAGAAGGTAAATCTTTAAGTGAGGCCAGATCTCTGGCATCAGAGGTTGGGCTCAATCTGAGTGAAAACGAAGAACGAGTCTTTAATGATGAGATACCAGTTAATTATGTAGTTTCTCAGCAGCCTGCTGGTGGAGAGAGAGTTAAACAGAGTAGACCACTTAATATAACTGTTAGCAAAGGGCCTAAATTGATTGAACTTCCTAATTTTAGTGGGAGTACCTTGAGAGAAGTATTAATTGAATTAGAAAATTTATCTTTAAAAACTGGTGATATACAGTATATTTTTAGGCTTTCTGTTGAACCAGGTATAGTTATTAATCAAATTCCCGCTCCCGGAGCCGAAGTTGCTAGCGGAAGTGAAATTACTCTTTTTGTAAGTAGAGGAGAAAGAAGTATTTCTGTTCGTATGCCGGATTTAACTGGTTTAAATCAGTCTGAAGCAGTAGAGGTTTTAAGGAATGTCGGTTTAAATATCGGAGATGTTAGATTGGAAAAATCAGATAGATTTTTAGATGGTCAGGTCATCTCACAGGGAGTAGAAGCAGGAGAATATCTGCCAAAGGGTATTTCTGTGGATTTTGTAGTTAGTCAGGGAATAGATGAAAGTGAACTGGATAATTTACATCTAAATAGAATAAGTGTTAATGTTACCGGTACAGAAAGCAGAGAAGTAAAAATCGTAGTTATTGATGAAAGCGGTAAAGATGAAATATATAATGCAGTTCATCAGCCTGGAGACAATATTGTTCGTGATATTAGAAGCAGAGGAGAAACTGAAATAGAAATTTATTTTGATGATCAGTTAATAAAATCAGAAAAATTTGGGGGTTAAATTGATATATGAAGGGAATTTTAGTTAAAACAATTGGAGGCTTTTTCTTTACAGCTGATAAAGATAAAAACATATATCAGTGCAGAATAAGAGGCCGAATTCAAAAAAAGATTTTCCCAGGTGATTATGTAGAAATTGATAAAGAAGATTTAACTATTGAAGATATTTATCCCCGTAAAAATTTGCTTCAAAGACCAAAAGTTGCTAATGTCGATCAGGTTATAATTATGCATTCTTTAAAAGATCCTGAATTCAAACATTCTCTGCTAGATAGATTCCTTCTCTTGGTGGAATGTTCTGGTTTTGACCCAGTTGTAGTAATTAATAAGATTGACAAAGCTGAATCTGAATATAAAGATAAATTTCAAGATTATATAGATGCAGGATATGAACTTCATTTTATAAGTGTTGTGGAAAATTTAAACATTGATTCTTTACTTGAAAGATTAAATAATAAAGTTAATGTACTCACAGGTCCATCAGGAGCTGGTAAATCTTCTTTTTTAAACAATATAATTAAAGATGCTGAATTACCAACTGCAGAAGTAAGTAGAAAATTAAAAAAAGGAGTACATACTACCAGAATGGTTGAATTGTTATCAATTCCTAATCAAGGCTGGATAGCAGATACTCCTGGATTTTCTTCAATGTCCGTCACAAATTTAGATATAGAAGCAGATGATTTATCCTGGTATTTTCCAGAAATAGCAAAACATAATAATGATTGTAAATTTAACCGCTGTTCTCATATACATGAACCAGGATGTATTGTTAAAAAAAAGGTAGAAAGTGAAGAACTTTCTGCTAAAAGATATGAAAGTTACAAAGAAATTTATTCAGAATTAAAAGAAAAGGAGAATAGATACTAATGAAAACAGAATTTTCCCCATCTTTATTGTCTGCTGACTTCAGTAAACTTAAAGAAGAAGTCCAAGTTGTTGAAACTGCAGATTATCTTCATTTTGATGTAATGGACGGAGTTTATGTGCCCAATATTACTTTTGGTCCAGCACTTATAAAGGCTGTCAGACCTTATTCAGAATTACCATTTGATACTCATTTGATGATAACCAAACCGGAAAGATATGTAGAAGAATTTGTTAACGCAGGTTCTGATTTGATTACAGTACATTATGAAGCAACAGACCATATTCATAGAGTAATTCAATTAATAAAAAGCTATGATATTAAAGCTGGCTGTTCTTTAAATCCTGCAACACCTCTGGAAAATCTAGAATATATACTGCCTGACCTTGATTTAGTACTAATTATGTCTGTAAATCCAGGATTTGGTGGTCAGTCATATATACCTCAAATAACTGATAAAATAAAAAAACTGAGTAAAATTATAAAAACAAATGATTATGATTGTAAAATTCAAGTTGATGGAGGTATAAAAACTCATAATTTGAAAGAAATAATAAATGCTGGAGCAGATATTATTGTTGCTGGGTCTGCAATCTTTGGTGCAGAAGATCCTGCAGCGGCTCTTAGAGAAATGAGGAGAATAGCTGAGGATGCTTAGACAAAAAGTGCTTATTGTATTAAATGGTCAATTCAAATTAAATAAAAAAGAATTAAAGAAAATTATTAATAACGAGGATATAAAAAAAATAATTGCTGTAGATGGTGGGGCAGAAGTCCTAAAAAAAATGTCTTTAATTCCTGATCTTATTATTGGAGATTTAGATTCTATCTCTGAAAAAACTTTAAACTTTTTTAAAGATAAAAATGTTGAAATAAACAAATATCCAAGTGAAAAAGATGAGACTGATAGTGAGTTAGCAATTAATTACTGCAAAAATAATAATTTAGGAGATCTTATTATAACTGCAGCACTAGGTGGCAGAATTGATCAAGAACTTGCAAATATTAATTTACTTGAATATATAAAAACAAAAAATTTAAATGCTAAAATTGTTGATGAAAATATTGAAATATCTATTATTGAAAAAAACAAAAAATTTATTGATAAAAAAGATTATAGATTATCTTTAATTCCGCAAACATCAGTGGTTAAAAATACCTCTATTAGTGGATGTAAATATAATTTAGATAATAAGAGTCTTTATAGACACAAAACTCGAGGTATAAGTAATCTAATAACTGAAAAAGAAGCTGTGGTTACTATTGAAAAAGGTCTATTAATATATATTTTAGAAAAAATTAAAGAATAAATTAAAACTAAATAAAAAGGGAGTTCAGTATTAGATTAGCATAAATACTGACTCCCTTTTAATTTATCAAAAATGAAAATATATTTTATTTAGATTTTGATATTATCAATTTTTATCAAAAATTATATTCTTAAGGCCATATAGATGACCTTTTTTCATTTTTACTAAACACTCTTATCACCTATTTTAATAGGCTCTTTCAACCTTTCCTGATTTAAGACATTGAGTACAAACCTTTATTCTTTTTGGAGAACCATCAACAATTGCTTTAACCTTTTTAAGATTAGGTCTCTGAGTTCTTTTAGTTTTGCTGGTGATGTTACGACCAACTCCACCTTTTTTCTTAGCTTTACCACGTCTTTGAATACTGTTTGCTGTATTTCCACCTTTACCGCAAATATCACAGACTCTGGACATAGACAAAACACCTCCTTTCACTAAGTTGTCACTTATATTTAAAATGAAAACTTAGTATTAACACCTTATGTGTATCAAATAATATTACTGTCAGATTATATTTTAACACACTTAAATGCTTATTAGCAAGTCAATTAATAAAATACAGATTTTTTAAGAGGCAGGAATGTTTCTTTTTATCGTGAAATATTAAAAAAAGAGGCAAAAAATTTTCTTGAATTCTTGCATAGACTTAATTAATGAGATAGAATAATTATGTATGAAAAGAGGTGTAAAGAATGGAAAAAGAACTAAAAAATGAATTAGGTAAAGTTACAATTGATGAAGAGGTAATAGCTAAAACAGCAGGCATAGCAGTTATGGAATGTTATGGACTGGTTGGAATGTCTTCAAGAGGTGTTCAGGATGGTCTTGCTGATTTACTTGGCTGGGAAAATATTAGTAAAGGAGTAGGTGTAGAAATTGAAGGTGAAAGAGTACACCTAGACCTAAATATTATTGTTGAATATGGTACTAATATTCATGAAGTTGCCCACAATGTTATGGAAAGAGTTCGCTATACCCTCGAAAATAAAGTAGGAATTGAAGTTATTACAATTGATGTAAATGTTAGGGGAGTGAGGGTTGGCGATGCCGAATAGAATGGAAAAGGAAATTAAAACAATAGATTCAGATTTATTTAAAGAAATGGTTTTTGCTTCACTATATAGATTAAAAGAACAAAAATCATTTATTGATTCTTTAAATGTTTTCCCAGTTCCAGATGGTGATACAGGAACAAATATGTATTTGACATTTAAAGAAGCTGCTTCTGAAGTTGAAGAATCAAAAAGCAGAAGCATATCAAAATTAGCAGCTGCACTTTCTAAGGGAGCATTGATGGGTGCTCGAGGTAATTCTGGTGTTATCCTATCTCAACTTATTAGAGGTCTCTCACAATCTTTAGAAGGTAAAACAAAAATTAAAAGCAAAGACTTAGCTGCAGCTTTAAAAAAGGCTTCTCAAGTAGCATATCATGGTGTTTTGAAACCAGTAGAAGGAACTATTTTAACAGTGTCAAGGGAAACTGCAGAGAAAGCAGTAGAAACAGCTAAAGAAACAGAAAATATTATTGAATTACTGGAGATTACTATAGAAGAAGCTGAAGAATCTCTTAAGAGAACACCAGAACTGCTTGATACATTAAAAGAAGCAGAGGTTGTAGATGCAGGCGGCCAGGGCTATTTAAGTATATTAGAAGGCATGTTAAAAGGTCTTAAAGAAGAAGAAATAGACTATAGTTCTAAAGTAGAGCAAAAAATAGTTAAAAAGAAGGCTAGACCTGCAGAAGATATTAAATTCACATACTGTACTCAGATGCTGATAGAGGTTAATACTAGAAATAGAAACTTTGATAATTTGATAAATAAAATAAGACAGGATATGCAGAGTTATGGAGATTCTATAATGGTTGTTGGTGATGATGATATAATAAAAATCCATATTCATACCAATCACCCTGGTGTATTAATAGAATATGGTTTAAAAAAGGGAAAAGTTTTTGATATAAAAATAGATAATATGCGCAAACAAAATATAGAAAAAATTGAGAGAGAAAGCTCTGCTCAGTTTGATCACACACAATTTCATGATGAAGTGAAAGAAATTAATCATGAAATAGTAATTAAAAAAAATAAAGAAAAAGAAACTGATCTTGTTGAAGTAGAAAAAGAAGAGCCTGAAAACAAATCTGATGAAAAAGAAAAAACAAATGAGAAAATTAAAGTTGATAAGAACAATGGTATTATTTCTGTTGGTAATGGAGAAGGAATAATTAATATTCTTAAAGAACTTGGAGTTGACTATATAATAGAGGGTGGTCAATCAATGAACCCCTCTACAAATGACTTTGTTGAAGCGGTAGAAAAACTACAGTCTGAGAATATTATTATTTTACCAAATAACAAAAATATTATTTCTGCTGCAAATCAAGTTTCCGAGTTGAGTGATAAAAATATTGAAGTTATAGAAACTAAGTCTATACCCCAGGCTGTTTCTGCTCTGATGGTATATGATGACAAATTAGGACCAGAAGAATTGAAAATTACTATGGAATCTGAAATTAAAGAAGTTAAAACATTAGAAATCACAAAAGCAGTAAAAGATTCTAAAGTAAATGGTCTTGAAATAGAAAAAGGAAATTTTATAGGTTTAGCTGATGATAAAATAATTGTTACAGAAGACACTGAAGAGAAAACAATTATGGAATTGCTAAAGCAGATTTCTGAAGATGAAGAATTAGTTACAATTTATTATGGTGAGGGTGTTGAATCAGAAGAAGCTGAAAATATAAAAAGAATAATGGAGGAAAATTTCGATTTTGATGAAATAGAAATTTATCCTGGTGGACAACCACTTTATCCATATATTATTTCTTTAGAATAGGATGTGTAGTTATGATAGCATTAGTTACTGATAGTACCTGTGATTTACCCGATCAAATTATGAATGACTATAATATAAATGTAGTACCACTAACGGTTCATTTTGGAGAAGACACCTATTACGATAAGCAGGATCTAAAGATAGATCAATTCTTTAAATTAATGGAGTCTTCTTCAGAACTTCCAACTACTTCTCAACCTTCTACAGGTTTATTTTTGGAAAAATATGAGGAGCTTGCAGAAGAATATGACCAAATTATTTCTATTCATATTTCTGCAGCTTTAAGCGGCACTTGTGAATCTGCTCGTTTAGCTGCAGCTCATCTTGAGAATGCGGAAGTTGCAGTTATAGATTCTCGAACCACCACAACTGGGCTTGGATATTTGCTTATGAAGGCTGCTGAGATGATAAATGAAGGATATAGTCTAACTGAGATTAAAGATAAAATTATTGAAGAAAGAGAAAAGATAACTATATATTTTACAGTAAGTGAACTCACTTATTTGGAAAAAGGAGGAAGGATTGGTAAAGCTCAAGCTTTTTTAGGGAGTGTATTGAACTTTAATCCTATTTTAGAATTATCATCTGAAACTGGAGAAGTGATTCCGAAAGAAAAAATAAGGGGCTATAAGAAAACAAATAAAAAAATTGTTGATTTAATTTCCGATAGTTTTGAGAACTGCAGTGATGTAAATATTTCTTATATTTATGGTAAAAATAGTGATAACTATCTACAGATGAAAGAATTTATGAATGATTATATATCTAATAAATCTAATTTTGATTGTAATATAATGGAAAATAGAATAGGTACTGTTTTAAGTTCTCATACTGGCCCACTGGTTTATGGAATAGTTGTCTATAAAGGAGAATTATCTGAAGCATGAAAGAAGAACTTTTAAAAAAAGTACAATTTGTTAAAGGCGTTGGACCTAAGTGGTCTAAACGCCTTGCAAAATTAAATATTGAAACAGTTTATGATTTGCTTTATTATTTTCCCCGAGAATATGAAGATCGCAGTAAAATAACTCCTATAAAATATGTTCAAATAGGAGAAAAAGTTACTTTTAAAGCCAAAGTTATCAAGAAAGAATATAAAAAAATTAGAAATAACTTTGATATTCTTAAAGTAACTTTCTCTGATGATACTGATGTAGTTAATGGAATCTGGTATAATCAAAGTTATTTACGCGATGTTTTTATTGAAGGGGATTTTTACTTATTAAGTGGGAAAATAAGTAAAAAAAATTGGCGAAAATATAAACGTAAAGAAATGAATAATCCGGTTTATGAAAAAATTGATGGCAGTAGTTCTGTGTTAAACACAGGTAGAATTGTACCTATATATGCATTGACTGAAGGACTTAGTCAAAGAAGACTGCGTCGAGTTATGGCAAATGCTTTAAAAAATCATCTTAGTTATTTAGATGATAAACTGCCTGATTTTCTAATAAGAAAATATAATTTTCCTGATATTAAAACTGCTCTTCTGGGAATGCATTTCCCTAAAAATGATGATCATCAAAAATCATCAAGACAAAGGCTGGCCTTTGAAGAATTCTTTTATCTTCAGCTTTATGCTTTAAACAAAAAAGAGAAGAATAAAACTTCTCAAGGTATAAAACATAAATATCTAGAAAAAGTTGAAAATAATTTTTTATCAGAACTGGATTTTGATTTGACTGCAGCTCAAAAAAGAGTCTGGAGAGAAATTCGTCAGGATATGGAGCGAAGAGAAGAGATGAGCAGATTACTGCAGGGAGATGTAGGTTCTGGGAAAACTATTATTGCAGCTTTAGCTTTATTAGAAAGTATAAGCAATAATTTTCAAGGTGTTTTTATGGCCCCTACAGAAATATTGGCTGAGCAGCATTACTTAAATTTTCTTGAACTTTTTAAAAAATTTAATTTTAAAATTGAATTGATAACTGGCAGTTTAAAAAATACAAAAAGAAAAGTAATAGAAGAAAAAATTGCATCTGGAAAAATAGATCTAATCATTGGGACTCATGCTTTATTCCAAGAAAGTCTTGAATATAAAGAGCTTGGCTTAATTGTTATTGATGAACAGCATAGATTTGGTGTAGAACAAAGACATAGTCTTAAAGAAAAAGGTGATAACCCTGATTTTTTAATCATGACAGCAACTCCTATACCACGATCAATGGCTATGATGATTTATGGAGACCTTGATCTTTCTGTTATTGATGAAATGCCACCAGGCAGAAAAACTATCGCTACTTTTTGGAGAAGAAAGAATAGGAGAAAAAAGATTTATTCTTTTTTAAGGGATAAACTAGATGAGGGGCGGCAGGCATATATAGTTTGTCCATTAATTGAATTTTCAGAGGATATGCCTCATTTAACTGCAGCGGAGGACTTATATGAAGAACTAAAAGATGGTTTTTTTGTGGACTATAAACTTGCTCTTCTGCATAGTGGTATTAAAGCTGAAGAAAAAAAAGAAATAATGCTAAAGTTCAGAAATGCAGAAATAGATATTTTAGTTGCTACTACTGTAATCGAAGTTGGTGTAGATGTGAGTAATGCAAGTATAATGATAATCGAAAATGCTGAAAGATTTGGGTTAGCACAATTACATCAGTTAAGGGGAAGAGTTGGTAGAGGAGAACATCAATCATTTTGTATTTTAATTTCTAATCCACCTGGAGAAGAGGCAGAACAGAGGCTTGAAATAATGTGCAGCAGTTCTGATGGTTTTGTTATTGCGGAAAAAGATCTCAAAATGAGAGGTCCGGGAGAGTTTTTTGGTACCAGACAGCACGGTATTGATGACCTTAAAGTTGGCAGCTTAACTGAAGACCAGCCCATACTAGAAAAAGCGAGGAAGGAAGCTGCTGATTTGATTTCCATAGTAAATTGGGAGGAAAAATATAATAACTTAAAAAAGATAATCAATCAAATTGAGCTTAAAATATAATTTGTAAATAATTTTTTGGAGGCTGGGTTTATGAGAATTATAGCTGGTATAGCTGGAGGAATTAGATTAAAAAGCATAAAAGGAAAAGATGTGAGGCCAACTCTTGATAGAGTTAAAGAAGCTGTTTTTAATATGATAGCATATTATATTGAAGATGCAGAAGTTTTAGATCTTTTTTCTGGTTTTGGGAGCCTGGGTATAGAGGCTTTAAGTAGAGGGGCAGCTCATGCAGATTTAGTAGAAGTAAAAGGTAAACATGTAAATATCATTAAAGAAAACTTAAAAATAAGCAAGTTAGAAAATAAGGCATCTGTTATTCAGAATGATGTATTTGATTATCTACAAAATTGTAATAAATCTTATGATTTGATTTTTATGGATCCACCTTATAAACAGGGAATGACGAAAAAAACTCTTGATTTAATTTTGAAAAATAAAATTTTAAAAAAAGATGGATTGATTATTAGTGAAAGATCATCTGAAGAAAAACAATTAAAATTTGAAAAATTAAAAATTGTTAGAGAGAGGAACTATGGCAATTCATTAATAAACATCTATACTTTTGATTAAAAAACAAATAAATAAGGATGTGAAAATATGATAAAAAAAGCGGTTTACCCAGGAAGTTTTGATCCAGTTACAAATGGTCATCTAGATATTGTAAAAAGAGCAGCAAATATTTTTGATGAAGTAATAATAGCAGTTTTTTATAATCCAAATAAAAACCCAGTTTTTACTATGGATGAGAGAGTCGAGATGTTACAAATAGCTACAGAATCTTTAGATAATGTTTCTGTTGATTCATTTTCTGGATTAACCACAAAATATGTCAATAATGTTGGAGGCGGAGCAATTGTAAGAGGTTTAAGAGCTGTTTCTGATTTTGAAGGGGAATTTCAAATGGCTTCAATGAATAAGTATTTAGATTCAGATATAGAAACAGTATTTTTGATGACAGATACAAAATATGCATTTTTGAGTTCAAGTGTAATAAAAGAAGCTGCATATTTTGATGGAGATATTGAAGAATTAGTTCCTGATTTTGTATATAGAAAATTAAAAGAAAAAGTTACACCTTGATTTTATTAATTCAATAATTTTAAATTTACAATCTTAACTTTAAATAAATTAATTTAGATAAAAGAATATGAGGTGAAACAAATTGAGTTTTACTGCATTCTTCAAACTGGTAGAAATTCAAACAAAAATAGCAAGTATAACACCTTTTCTACTGGGTAACTTGTATCTTTTTTTTCATTATGAGGCTTTTTATTTCAGCAGATTTATTTTTATGCTGATATCATTACTTTCTGTAGATATGGGTACAACTGCGGTTAATAATTATCAGGATTACATAAGAGCTAAAAAAACAGAAGGATATAATTATGAAGTTCATAATGCAATTGTTAATTATGATCTTAGTGAAAAATCTGTTAAAACAACGATAGCTATTCTTTTTCTTAGTGCTGTATCTTCTGGTATTTTATTATATCTGAATACTGATATAGTCGTAATTTTAATTGGTGTCTTATCATTTTTGATTGGTGTATTATACACTTCAGGGCCAGTACCGATTTCCCGAACTCCTTCTGGTGAATTTTTCTCAGGGTTTTTTATGGGATTTTTTATTCCTTTTTTAAGTATTTATATTCATAATCTAGATTTAATAAATATAAATCTTATTTCAAAGCAGTTGAATATTTCATTAATTTATACTGATATTATAAAGATATTTTTATTTACTCTTCCCATAATACTGGGTATTGCTAACATTATGTTGGCTAATAATATTTGTGATATTGAAGATGATATAGAAAATAACCGCTATACTTTACCGGTTTATATAGGTAGAAAAAAGAGCCTCAAACTTTTTAAAATATTATATTATATTTCTTATTTATCAATTTTAATATCTGTGATTCTAGATGTTCTGCCTTATTATGCATTGCTAGCATTAATTAGTTTTTTCCCAGTAAAGAAAAATATATCACTTTTCTTTTTAAAGCAGAGCAAAAAAGACACTTTTGTACTTTCTGTGAAAAATTTTGCTTTGATAAATTATTCTTTAGCAGCTTCTCTATTTATTGCCTTAATATTATAATTTTTGATTTAAATATAGCTTTAGGAGGTGCATTAAATGTCTTTATTAGGAAATATAATTTGGTTTATTTTTGGTGGGTTTATAGAGGCAGTTACATGGTGGTTTTTTGGTCTAGTTTGTTATATTACTATTATAGGTATTCCAGTTGGAAAACAATGTTTTAAAATGGCTAAGATGCAGCTTGCTCCATTTGGTAAGGAGATTATTGAAAAAGATAGTTCCTCAATAGGTCTAATTGCAAATATTATTTGGATTTTATTATTTGGATGGGAACTTGCAGTAATCAATTTAGTTTCTGCCTTGATATTTGCAGTAACTATAATTGGTATACCTTTTGCAAAACAAAGTTTGAAATTGGCATATCTTTCCTTAATGCCTTTTGGTAAGGAAGTTAGAAAAATAAAATAATGGTTGTAGATATTATTGTCTGCTAGTAAACCTCGTGGTTTTGCACCAGGGAGGATCAATAGATGAATTTTTCCTTAGATAACAAAATAACAGCGAAAGTCGTAAAAGCTGCAGCAGAATTTGATCTAATAGAGAATAATGACAGGATTGCGGTTGGCTTATCTGGAGGCAAAGACAGTATTTTTTTAAGCTTAATCTTAAAATTACTTCAGATGCATTCTAAAAAAGAATTTTATTTAAAAGCAGTTTATGTAGATCCGGGATTTCCAGTTCAAGATAATATAAAAAATATTCATGTTTTCACAGATGAGCTTGAGCTTGACTTGCATATAATTGAAACTAAAATTGCTGATTATATCACCAGCAATAAATCTGATAAGCCCTGTTCCAAATGTGCCCATTTTAGAAAAGGGGCAATTATAGATTATATGAAAAGGAATGATTTGAATAAACTTGCACTTGGACATCATTTAGATGATGCAGTAGAAACGTTTCTTTTAAATATCATTTATTCAGGTCAGCTTAGAGCTCTTCAGCCTTTGAGGTATTTAAGTGAAAATCAGATTAATATTATAAGGCCGCTGATTTATCTTCGAGAAAGTACTATTAGAAGTGAAATCAAAAAAAGAGATATAAAAATTTCTAAAAGCAGCTGTCCTTATGATGGTAATTCAGCAAGAGCAGAAGTGCGCAAAAAATTTGCAGAGTACTTTAAAGATGATAATCTTTTTGCTAATTTAATTTCTTCAATGCGAAAAAAGCAAAATATAGAACTTTGGCCTAAAAAAAATGAATATAATTTATTGCAGAAAAAAATGAATAGTTTTTGGAAATAAAAAATAACAAATATATATAAAAACCGCCATCTCATGATATAATTCCCTTATCTAGACAGATTAAATAATAAAAATCTGTTCTGCTTGATAGGGGTATATATATCATTTTAAAGAAGGCGGTTTTTAAAGCTTTTATTTCAAATATAAAGTTGAATCTAAATTAACTTACAATTTCATCTGCTTTTTTTCCAAATACACTAACAACAACATAAAGAACTAGAAGTGAAATTGGCAGCAGATAATAAGCTGATACTCCAAAACCTGCAGGTAGAAAACCAAAGACTGCAGCTACAGCACCAACTGTTAAAGCATAAGGCATTTGAGTTCTAACATGATCCATATGATCTACTGCTGAAGCTGTAGAAGACATAATAGTTGTATCTGAGATTGGGGAACAGTGATCACCCATAACAGCTGCAGTTAACACAGCAGCGATTGTTGGCAGCATCGGGATTCCAATTGAATTTGCAAGTGGAATAGCCAGCGGCATTACAATTGCAACAGTACCCCATGAACTACCAATTGTAAAGGCAATAAAACCTGATAAAACAAATATCATAACAGGAACAATTTCCGGCATTATATTACCTTCTAAAAGTGAAACTAAATAGTTTGCTGTACCCAAGTCATCAGTAATACTTCCTATTGACCAGGCTAATATTAAGATCATTGTTGCTATAAACATCGATTTTGCTCCATCTATCCATCCATCAACTACTTCAGCAATTGATAATATTTTTTTAGCCAGGGCTAGTATTCCAGCTATTAGACCACCAGAAATGGCCGCCCAGAGCAGTACGACACTTGCATCTGCATTACCAAAAGCATCTTGAATAGAGGTGCCTGCTTCAGCACCACCACCATTATACCAGAGTCCGACCAGTGTAACTACAATTACACCGATGATTGGTAGAAAAGCATTAACAAAACTAAAACTTTCTCCTTCAGGTTCTTTGATTTCTTCAATTTCATTAGAAACCATTGGAGTTGAGCCAGGTCTTATTGTTTGACCAGTAGAACGAGCTCTTTTTTCAGCTTCAAGCATTGGTCCAAAATCTTTACCCGTAAAAATTAAAATTAAAGCAAAAGCCAATGCCAATAGGCTGTAGAAGCGAAATGGAATTGTTTGAACAAAGGTTCCATAAGCATTTGCTTCAATACCCAGAGCATCAAATCCATCTTTAATAACTCCTACTTCAAATGCGATCCAGGTTGAGATTGGGACAATACTGGAAACAGCAGCTGCAGTAAGGTCAACTATAAAAGCAAGTTTTTCTCTTGATATTTTAATCCTGTCAGTTATAGGCCGCATTGTATTTCCTACAATTAATGTGTTCGCATAATCATCAAAGAAAATCAAAACTCCCATCAACCAGGTTGCAAATTGTGTTTTGGCGATTGATGTAGCCTTATCAGCTACATATTCTCCAATTGCCAGAATACCTCCTGATTTGTTGATTATGCCAATCATTCCTCCCATAGCAAGTAAAAATAAAATTATACCGGCATTCCATGAATCAGCCAGAGAGGCTAAAATGTAATTGTCTAAAGTATGCATAAATGCAATAATAGGATTAAATCCATTTAGTATAAATGCTCCAGCAAATACACCTAAAAATAAAGACAGAACAACCTGTTTGCTCCACCAGGCCAGCATAATAGCCAATAGAGGTGGAACTAGTGATAACAACCCAAAATTATCCATAAATCAAATCCTCCTTGTTTTGTTTTTCTAATATTAAGGCATAAAAATAACCGGCAATGTTTGCCGGTTTCAAAAGCAAAAATCACCTCTTCTAAATAAAATAATGAGATAGCACAACATTAAAAAGATATCTTTTTAATGACAGTCCTGCACATATTATATACAGGCCCAGCACTTTTCTTAAAGCACTTCGGCAGAAAACCCTTTTTTTCCAGAATATTGAAAAAATTAAAATCAGCTGAAAATACTAATGTTTTCCGCACCTCTACCTCATCTAATTTAGATGAGGTAATAAAATTATTTTATAATATTAGATTTGTTTAAAGTATAACGCAGGATAATATTTCTGTCAAGAATATAGGTGGATAAGTTTCCATTTTTTTAAATTATGATATTATATAATAATATTTAGTAGTTACTTTACTAATATGTAATAAAAATACAAAAAAATAGACAAATATATATTTGTTATTTTAAAATAATCAAATTCTAGAGATGACTGTTAGTCGAAACTTTATGCTTAAAAAAAAGGTTTAAATCCTTTGCAATTCAAGGTGGTTTTCATATATAATAAACATGTTGATAATTTTTAAGAGGTGAAAATATTGAGTGATAAATCTCCTAAATTAGGACTTGCATTAGGTTCAGGAGGAGCAAGAGGTCTTGCACATATTGGAGTGCTTGAAGTACTAGAAAATGAGAATATAAAAATCGATTATATTACAGGTTCGAGTATGGGAAGTTTAATAGGTGCACTTTATGCATCTGGGGTTCCGTTAAAATATATAACTGTATTGGCTGAAGAACTAGAATGGGAAAATCTTACTGATGTTACTTTTCCTAGAAATGGGCTTTTGAAAGGAAATAAGATATTAAAATTTGTTGAATTAATGACAAAAAACAAAACATTTAATGAATTGAACATACCACTTGCAGCTGTTGCTTGTGATATCGAAAATGGCGAACATTTAATTATTAAAGAAGGCTCAGTTGCAGAAGCAGTAAGGGCAAGTACTGCTGTGCCGGGAATATTCATTCCATTTAATCTTAATGGACGGAAACTGGTTGATGGTGGACTTGTTGATCCAGTGCCTGTAAGCAGCTGTTATAATCTTGGTGCAGATGTAGTTGTTGGAGTAAATGTAAATTTAAAAAAAATTGATAATCAAGTTAATAATATTTTTGATGTTTTATTAAATACTTTTGATATTATGCAGTTGAAATTGAATTCAAAGAGGCATTATCAGGTTGATTTGATGTTAAGACCAGAATTAGATGAACTTTCCGCATATGACTTAGATAAGGCTGAAATTTTTATTGAAGCTGGAAGAAAGTCTGCTGAAAATTCTTTAGATAAAATTAAATATTTACTTAAGGAAGATAATTATGAAAAAAAATAGAATTAAAAAAATATATTCACGAATAATAGGTATAATTTTTATTTTATTTGTTATAAGCAATTTTATTCCTACTTCTTTTAATGTAGTAGAACCAGGTGTTGCTCTGGAATTATCTAATATTATTAATGTTGAAGATGGCTATAAAAATGAGGGGGATTTTTTATTGACAGCAGTAAGCAGTAGACGGGCTGTTGTTTGGGACTACATTTATATTTCTCTTGTAGAACCAGAGGATAAAGAATTAGAATCGATGGCTTCTCAGCTTCCAGAAGATATGGATATGAATGAATATATCAAAATAATGGGAGAATTGATGGAAGAAAGCAAACTTCAAGCACAAACTGTAGCTTTTAGAAAATTAGGTTATGATGTTAGTGTGAGCGGAGAAGGAGCTGAAGTAGTTGAAGTAATGGAAGATGGCACTGCTTATAATAAACTTAAAAAAGATGATTTGATTACAGAGATTGATGGTAAAAAAGTTGAAATGGCTGCAGATGCAGTAAATATTATCAGAAATAGAGAAATTGGTGAGCCAGTTGAATTAAAGATTTTAAGAGATGGAGAAGTTTTAAATTTTGTTTTAAAAACAGTTGAATTAGAGGGTAATCAAGGAAACCCATCAATTGGAGTGCTCATCAGAAGCAGAGGTCTAGAATATGATATTCCTAGAGAAGTTAATTTTGATACAGATAATATAGTTGGTCCTTCTGCTGGAAGTATGTTTACAATGGAAATATATAACCAGCTGACACCTAATGATATTACTTTAGGAAAAAGAATTGCTGGTACTGGAACCGTTAACCTAGATGGACAGGTTGGTAAAATAGGTGGAGTCAGGTATAAGATGATGGCAGCTCTTGAAGCAGAAGCTGATTTATTTATTGTTCCTGCAGAAAATTATGAAGAGGCAGAAGCAGCTAATATTGATCTCAAACTAATAAAAGTTGAAACAATAAATGATATTATTAAATATCTTGAAAAAGAAAAAGCAGCATAATTCCAGCTTTAAATTTAAAATTTTATAAGTTTTTGGTGATAATCTCTTCTTGCTTGTCTTAAATTTTGGTTTTGATAAAGTAAAGCATAAAGATCAGAAGCCAAAATATCATAACTTAATGATAACGCAAATGGATTATCAGTATCCAAATCAGGATTTTTTATGATTTGAGCCGGGTTAATAATAACAGGAAGATTAGATTTGTTATTTATTTCTCGAAGTAAGTGTTCTTTGTCTTTATTTATGCCTAATATTCTGATATAATAATGTTCAGCATGATATATTTTTTTGAGGTTTTCTTTATTCAAATTTAAATATATATGAAGAAGCATTCTTTTAATTCTGCTTTCTGTATAGTTTTTAGATTTAATATTTTCTAAAAAATATTCTGGATTCCCAGTATCAAGTGCTGTTTTGTAGATTCTATTTTCCAATCCATTTGAAATTCCTGGAAATGCTTTTAATTTTGAAGGACTGAGCCGTCTAATTTGATCAATTATTTTTTTGTTTAAATTTATGATTTCTGATTTTGCAGAAAAATGTCCTTTATTTAATTCATTTTTCAAGATTTCCCATGCTTTTTCTGGCATTAAATTTTTGGACTTTGTGAGAGCATTTTTTTTATTGTTATTATAGATTAAATTTCTGATGTGAGTTGCACTAGCAATATCTTTTCTTAAATGCTCAACTCTATCACTGTAATATTCTGGTCCAATTCTTTTAATAGTATGTGTTTTTATTTGAGAATTTATTTTCTCAATTGATTTCAAATATTCTATTCCTAATATATTATTAGGATTTTTTAGTGTGTTTTTAATTAAATTTTTATCATATTTTTTAAGCTCTTCATATTCATCATATGCATCTATTAGTGCTTTTTGACGAGCTTCAGGATAATTAAAACCTTGATTTATATAATTAGATAATTTTTTCTTAAAGTGACTTGATTCATTATTAAAAGCATGAGCAATTGCTTTTAAAATATTTATTTGACCACTTTCACTACCAAAAACAATATGGTCAACTAAATTGCTTTTTTCAAGTATCTTAATTGAGTAATGTGCAAAATATTCAGCACTTCTGATTCCATAAACCAATGGAAGTTCTATTACCAGATCTGCACCACAGCTTAAAGCTTGTTTAGTTCTGGCCCATTTGTCAAGAAGAGCAGCTTCAGCTCTCTGAGTAAAATTTCCATTCATAATGACAATAATATGCTCACTATCAGTAATTTTTTTACTCTGATTTAAATGATATTGATGACCATTATGAAAAGGATTATATTCTGTAATTAATGCAGTAACACTCATTTTTTCACCTCAGAATTTTATGCAGATTGGAAAAAGTAAATAGCAAAATTAAACATTGTTATAAAAATATATATTTCAATGTTATTTTGTCCTCTTTTTATAAGTAATAAGACTTTCATATAATATATATAATAACAAATTACTAATTAAAGAACAAATTATGATTTACAAACCACGGGGGAGGATTAATAATGGATGTATTAAAAAATTTCAAAGAAAAGGCAGCAGCGAACAAAAAAAGGATTGTATTTCCAGAAGGAAATGATGAAAGAATAATTAGAGCTGCAAAAAAAGTTGTAGAAGAAAATCTGGCAGAGGTTATTATTTTGGGGGATGAAAACCAGATTTCTAAAGATGCTGCTCAATATGGAGTGAATTTAGAAGGTGTTGAAATAATCAATCCAAGATCTAATGACTACATAGAAGAGTTCACTGAAGTATTTTATGAGTTAAGAAAACATAAAAATATTTCTATAGAAGATGCAGTGAAAAATATAATTGATCCACTGTATTTTGGAACAATGATGATTTACACAGATAGAGCAGATGGTATGGTTGCAGGTGCAGCTAATGCAACAGGCAATGTTCTTAGACCTGCTTTTCAGATTGTCAAAACAAAGGAAGGTATTTCCACTGTATCTAGTGCTATTATTGTTGTTTTAAAGGACAAATCTTTTGGAGAAGAAGGAGTTTTTGTGTTTTCAGATTGTGCGGTAAATCCTGCACCAAATTCTCAGCAGCTTGCAGAAATTGCAATTGCTACAGCAGATACAACAAAAAGTCTTCTAGAGTTTGAACCAAAGGTTGCAATGCTTTCTTTTTCAACTATGGGAAGTGCAAAACATGAAAATGTAGAAAAAGTCCAGAAAGCTGTTGAAATAGCTCATAAAAATGCTCCTGAATTAATATTAGATGGAGAACTACAGCTTGATGCAGCAATTGTAGAAAGTGTAAGCAAAAGAAAAGCTCCAGATAGCAAATTAAATGGAGATGCAAATGTTTTGATTTTCCCTGATCTGCAGTCAGGAAATATTGGCTACAAACTTGTACAGAGATTAGCAGGTGCAGATGCAGTTGGTCCTATACTTCAGGGTTTAGCTGCTCCCATTAATGATTTATCAAGAGGGTGTTCAGTAGATGATGTGGTAAATCTAACAGCTATTACAGTTGTACAGGCTCAAAATAATAAAAATAATTAATATTTAAATTATCTAGGAGGTAAAAAATGAAAATTCTTGTTATTAATAGTGGTAGTTCATCTTTAAAATATCAGTTGTTTAACATGGAAAATGAATCAGTACTTGCAAAGGGTATTGTAGAAAGAATTGGTATTGATGATTCATTTTTAACATATGAAAATGGAAATGGGAAAGAAATTAAAATTGAGAAAGATATACCCGATCATAAAGTAGGAATCAAACTGCTGATAGATACTTTGTTGAATGAAGAATATGGGGTTTTAAAAGATATGGATGAAGTTGAAGCAGTAGGCCATAGAGTTGTACACGGTGGAGAAGCTTTTGCCCATTCAACAATTATTGATGATCAGGTAATTGAAGAAATGGAAAATGTAGCAGATTTAGCACCTTTACATAATCCACCTAATATTATGGGAATAAAAGTTTGTGAAGAGCTCATGCCTGGCAAACCACAGGTAGCAGTATTTGACACTGCTTTTCATCAGTCAATGCCCGAAGAAGCTTATATTTATGCACTTCCATATCAATATTATAAAGAATATGGGGTAAGAAGATATGGTTTTCACGGTACATCCCATGGATATGTAGCAAAAAGAGCAGCTGAAATGATGGATAAAGATTTTGATCAGTTAAAAATTATTACATGTCATTTAGGTAATGGTGCAAGTGTGGCAGCCGTAAAAAATGGAAATTCAGTTGATACTAGTATGGGACTAACACCTTTAGAAGGACTTGTTATGGGAACACGATGTGGAGATATTGATCCTGCAATAATTCCATTTATAATGGATAAGGAAAATATTTCAGCTTCAGAGATGGATACTATTTTAAATAAAGAGAGTGGGCTTTATGGAGTATCTGGGGTAAGCAGCGACTCACGTGATGTAGAAGAAGCAGCTGAAAATGGTAATCATCAGGCAGAAGTTGCTCTTAAAATATTTAATTATAGAGTAAAAAAATATATTGGTGCCTATGCTGCAGCTATGGGTGGAATTGATGCTTTAGTATTCACAGCTGGTATCGGAGAAAACGCTATTGATACACGTGAAGAAATTTTAGAAGGATTAGAATTTTTAGGAATTAAAGTTGATAAAAAAGCAAATGACTGCAGAGGAAAAGAACAATTTATTACTACAGATGACTCTTCAGTTAAAGCAATGGTAATTCCGACAAATGAAGAACTTGTAATTGCTAAAGATACTATGGAATTAGTAGATTAAATAACTTTAGATATATTTTTCTTGACAGTTAGTGCTCCTTTTTGTATAATAAAACGTGGCTATTTACAGGGGTGATTAACAAAATTGTATATAAACCTCAGTGATTTAAGAGAAATTGGTGTAAAAAAATCGGTATCGAAAGAGGTTGAATTTCACGATCTTGAATTTGTGGGACGTGAGATTGAGATTAAAGATGTTATCAAATTAGATCTTGACATTTATAATACAGAGGATTCATTTTTATTAGAAGGTACAATTGAAGCAGATTTAATATTAACCTGTAGTCGTTGTCTGGAAAAATATGAATCTCCAGTAAAACTTGATATTTCGGAAGAAGTATTAAAAAATGATATGGAAGATCGAGATGAACTTTTTATAGACGAAATAATAGTCGACAATATTATTTTATCTTTACCAATCAAAACACTCTGTTCAGAAAATTGTAAAGGATTATGTCCAATATGTGGACAAAATCTTAATGAAGGGGATTGTGATTGTGAGGTAGAAAATATTGATCCTCGTCTGCAAAAGCTTAAAGATTTTTATGACAAGTAAGATTTAAAGGAGGTGGAGAAGATGGCTGTACCTAAGAAACGGACATCTAAGACCCGCAAACGTAAAAGACGTACACATAAAAAAATGACTGCTCCGACTCTAGTTGAATGTTCAAACTGCCATGCAGAAATTTTACCACATCACGTTTGTCCAGAATGTGGACATTATGATGGTAAAAAGGTGAGCGGAAAATAAATATTGTATTTTAATCATGTAATAAACAGAGATGACCATTTGGAAATCTCTGTTTTTTTCTTTACAAATACTTGCATTTGACCGACGGTTGAGATATAATGTTTTGCAAATGGATAGTATGTATTTCTTGTTCTTTTTTGTTAGGGAGGCGACAATATTGTATAAAATAGCAGTTGATATAATGAGTGGAGAAAAAGCCCCAGCGGAATTGATAAAGGGAGCAATAAGAGCTGCTAAAGAAGATAATAAAATAGAATTGACCCTTATTGGGAGAAATGATATTATAAATCAGGAATTAAAAAAATATAATATAAGAAATAACCAGGTAAAAATTGAACCAGCAGATGAAATAATAACTATGGATGAATCCCCAATTAAAGCATTAAGAAAGAAAAAAAATGCTACAGTTAACGTAGGGGCTAAATTATTAAAGAATTCTAAAGTAGATGCTTTTATTTCACCTGGTAATACAGGTTCAGTAATGGCTGCATCTTTATTAAGAGTTGGGAGAATAAAAGGGATATTAAGACCCCCAATTGCCATAAATTTTCCTTCTAAAAATGGAAGTACATTAGTGTTAGATAATGGTGCTAATACAGATTGCAGTCCAGAAAATTTACAGCAATTCGCTCTTATGGGACAGCTTTATGCTGAACATGTAATGAATATTGAAAACCCTAGAGTCGGATTATTAAATATAGGGGAAGAAGAAACAAAGGGTAACAATTTGAGCAAAGCAAGTTATCAGGTTTTAAAAGAAGATGAACGTATTAAAAATTTCATTGGAAATATAGAAGGTAGAGATATATTTACTGATAAGTGTGATGTAGTAGTAACAGATGGTTTTGTTGGGAATATTGTTCTCAAGACCACTGAGGGTGCTGCTTCATTTTTTATGGATTTACTTAAAGAAAGTTTAGAAACAAATATTATTTCAAAAATGGCAGCTTTTATATTAAAACCGTATTTAAAAAAAGTGTTAAAGACTATAGATTACCGACAATATGGAGGAGCACCACTCCTTGGTGTGAAAGGTATTGTAATAATTAGTCATGGTAGTTCTGATGAAACTGCAGTATATAATGCAGTTAAAGCTGCTAAAAAATCTATAAAAGAAAATATAGTATCTCTTATCAAAAAAGAGGTAGAAAAGAATGAGGAGTTGAAATAAATGTCAGTAAAAACTGATTTATGTGATATACTTGAAATAGAGCATCCAATTATTCAGGGAGGAATGGCCTGGGTAGCAACAGGAGAACTTGCTGCAGCGGTCTCTCAAGCAGGTGGGCTTGGAGTAATTGGAGCGGGAAATGCCCCAGCTGATGCAATCGAAGAAGAAATTGACAAAGTTAAATCATTAACAGATAAAGCTTTTGGCTTAAATATAATGCTTCTTTCTCCATTTGCAGATGATATAATAGAGATGGCTCTAAAAAAAGAAGTGCCTGTAATAACAACTGGTGCCGGTAATCCGGGTAAACATGTTAAGCGATTTCAAGAAATCGGAAGCAAAGTAATACCTGTAGTTCCATCTGTAGCACTTGCAAGAAGGATGGAAAGATTAGATGTTGATGCAGTAATTGTTGAAGGTACTGAAGCAGGTGGACATATAGGAGAGCTGACTACAATGGCATTAGTTCCTCAGGTTGTTGATGCAGTAGATATCCCTGTTATTGCGGCTGGTGGTGTAGCTGATGGTAGAGGTCTTGCTGCAGTTTTAGCTCTTGGAGCTGCTGGAGCTCAGATTGGAACAAGATTTGTTTGTTCAAAAGAATGTACAGCTTCACAAGAATATAAAGAGGCTATTATAAATGCAAGAGATAGAGATGCTGTCGTTACTGGCAGAAGTACAGGTCATCCGGTTCGTAATCTTAAAAATTCCTTAACTAGAAAATTAGACAAAATGGAGAAAAAAGGTGCAGATCCTAAAGAAATAGAGGATTTAGGTGCTGGAAAACTTCGTGATGCAGTAGTTGATGGTGATATAAATGAGGGAAGTGTAATGGCAGGACAGGTTTCAGGAATGATTTCTGAGATAAAATTAGTAAAAGAAATTATAGACGAAATAATTGGAGAGACAGAAAGAACAATTAATAAAAATTGTGATATGATAAAATAATTTTAAAGGAATAATATAATTTATATTTATTATAAAAGAGTTCAATATTCAATTTAAATATTTTTTTGGCATAAATTTAACTTTCTATAAAATTTTTTCATTATAAATCTGCAGATAAATTATATTTAAAAAAGAGGTGGGCCAATTGTTAGATCTTAAAGGTAAAAAGATTTTAATAACTGGAAGTTCTAGAGGTATTGGTGCAGAAATGGCGGAAAAAATGGCCAGTCTTGGTGCATCTGTTGTTATAAACTATGCAAATTCTAAAAAAAGAGCAGAAGAACTAAGAGAAAAAATTGAAAAATCTGGTGGTAAAGCTTTTGTATTCCAAGCTGATGTAAGTGATTTTGAAGAAGCAAAATCATTAGTTAAAAGCTCTTACAAAGCTATGGGGGGACTTGATGTATTAGTTAATAATGCAGGAATAACAAGAGATAAATTGCTTTTAAGAATGAAAGAAGAAGACTGGGATAAAGTATTAGATATAAATCTAAAAGGTGTTTTTAACTGCAGCAAAAATGCAGTACGTTATTTACTTAAAGCAGAAAATGGGAAAATCATAAATATATCTTCTGTGATTGGATTAATTGGAAACCCAGGACAGTCCAATTATTCTGCAGCAAAAGCAGGTATGATTGGTTTTACAAAGACTCTGGCTAAAGAACTTGCATCAAAAGGGGTATGTACAAATGCTGTTGCTCCTGGATTTATAAAAACAGAAATGACTGATGAATTGAAAGATAATCTAAAAGAAGATATAATTAATAATGTGCCACTGGGTCGTTTTGGAGAAGCCGAAGAAGTAGCTGATTTAGTAGCATTTTTAGCTTCTGATAAGGCAAATTACATAAATGGTCAAGTAATCAATGTTGATGGTGGAATGAGCTTAAGTTAATGACGACTCAGTGTGACGCACTCGATGTGCTAATACAGAGTCAACCATACG
>CAZYRX010000014.1:3232-38832 GCA_964649895.1 uncultured Halanaerobium sp. | reverse complement strand
ATATCAGATAAAACTACAATGTCATCATCTTTTTTCATTAACCCCATAGCAATACCTGCAACAGGTGCTTTTATCGGAACACCAGCAGCCATTAATGATAATGTGCTTCCACAAATACTTGCCTGTGAAGAAGAACCATTTGATTCTAAAACTTCAGAAACAATTCTTATTGTATAAGGGAAATCCTCTTCTGTAGGAATTACAGGCAGCAGTGCTTTTTCACCTAATGTACCATGGCCAATTTCTCTTCTGCCAGGTGAGCGCATTGGGCTTGTCTCTCCAACACAGAATGATGGGAAATTATAATGATGCATATATCTTTTTGTTTCTTTTTCTCCGAGACCAAATAATATCTGTTCATCACTTGAAGCTCCAAGAGTTAATACACTTAGAGCCTGAGTTTCACCTCTTGTGAATACTCCAGATCCATGTGCTCTTGGTACAACATCTACTTCTGCCCAGATGGGTCTAATTTCATCATATTCTCTGCCATCAGGACGTACTCCATCATCAATGATTAAGCTTTTAACTGATTTTTTAATAATTTTTTCAAATGCAAGATTAAGCTGTTTATCTATTTCTTCATCTTCATCAGGATTAATCTTTGTTTTAAGTTCTTCTTTTAGCTCATCCAATTTATTATTTCTAGGTTTTTTCTCCTGAATTTGGATAGCTTCTTTAATTTGATCACCAAGTATCTCATCAACTTGAGATTGAATTTGATCATCTACAGTTGGTGATTCAAATGGCATTTTTTCTTTGCCAGCTTCTTCTCTGATTTCGTCCTGTAGTTTGATAATCTTTTTAATTTCTTGATGAGCTTTATTCATAGCTTCAAGAATTATCTCTTCATCTACTTCATTAGCACTAGCTTCAACCATCATAATAGCATCTTTGCTTCCTGCTAAAACCAGATCAAGATCACTATTTTCTCTTTCTTCAGCATCAGGATTAATTATTATCTCTCCGTCTACCAGACCTACTTTTACGCCTCCAATAGGACCAGCAAAAGGTATATCTGATAAAGTTAATGCAGCAGAAGCTCCATTAAGTGCTAGTACTTCTGGATCATGATCATCATCAACAGATAAAATTGTTGCAACTATCTGTACATCCCTTCTAAATCCATCTGGAAATAGAGGTCTAATAGAGCGATCAATTACTCTTGCAGCTAAGGTAGCTTCATCTCTTGGTCTACCCTCTCTTCTCAATACACCACCAGGAATCTGTCCGATAGCATAAACTCTTTCTTCATAATTAACCATTAAAGGGAAATAATTCATCCCTGGTCTTGGATCATCCATGGTTGCTGTAACAAGAACCTGTGAGTCTCCACAGCGAACTAATACAGAACCATTAGCCTGTTTGGCCAGTTTACCGGTCTGAAAATTAAATTCATCACCGGCAAAATCAATTGTCCATTCATTCATATTTTTGCCTCCTCATAAATCTTTTGTAACGTCAAATTATTTTACTGTTCTCCTGTTTGTCCTAAAATTATAGCTATATTTAGATAAAGAGCGGGTAAGCCCCGCTCTTTAGTGTGCATTATTAACCGCGAAGTCCTAATTTAGAAATTAAATCGCGATAACGCAGAACATCATTATTTTTTAGATATCTCAGTAATTTTCTTCTTTGTCCAACCATCTTTAATAACCCTCTTCTTGAATGATGGTCATTTTTATGGTCTTTAAGATGTTCTGTTAATTGCGCAATACGTGTAGTCAACAGAGCAACCTGAACTTCTGGAGAACCAGTATCTCCTTCTTCTAACTGATATTCTTTGATAACTTCCTGCTTTTTTTCTTTACTTAACATTAAAAATTCACCTCCTGGATTCTTTATACACCATAAGCCAAGAAAGCGTTGGAGAATCGCAAACCTAGCAAATGGTAATCTAAAACTTTCCTTTTAATTTTAACATAAAAGTTTTCTTGTGTAAAGCACATCTTTCTGCATCTGTTCTATTAGTTCTTCTGGTCCAGAAAAGTTTATTTCAGATCTAATAAACTTAACTAAATCAACACAAATTCTATGATCATAGAGATTTTCATCAAAATCGATAATGAAAATTTCAAAAGAAAATCTTTGGTCATCAAATGTTGGATTATGGCCTAAACTGGCTGCTCCATAATATATATCATCATTAAAATATACTTTAACAGCATAAACACCATATGGTGGAATAGCATAATTACTTTCAAGATTAAGATTAGCAGTTGGAAAACCCAGTTTTCTACCAACTTTTTTCCCATGTACTACTTTACCACATATTTGATATGGTCTTCCTAAAAGTTTTTCAGCTTTCTTTATTCTGCCGTTTTTTAATAATCTGCGGATTCTGGTACTTGAAATGCGATCATCATTATCATGTAATTGAGAAATTATATTTGTGTTAAAATCATAAATCTCTGCCATTTCATTTAATAATTCAACATTTCCTTCATTATTTTTTGCAAAACGAAAGTCACTACCAACAACCACAGTATTAATTTTTAATTTATCAACCAGAATATCTTTAACAAATTCTACTGCAGTTAAGTCGGCAAATTCTCTATTGAATTCCTGTTCAAAATAATAGTCAATCCCCATTTTTTCTAAAATTGATATTTTTTGTTTTCGAGATACTATAGAAGGTGGAGGATTATGACCGGGTATTATTTGCAGTGGATGTGGTTCAAATGATAAAACACCTGAAGGCATATTTTGCGTTTGAGCTATTTCTTTACATTTATCTATAATTAATTGATGACCTTTATGTAGTCCATCAAAAGCACCAATAGCCAGACAAGTATTATTATTTTTATATTTATCATAATTATTACTTGTAATTAATTCCATTTTCTTTCCTCCAGTACTTATATAAAAACTTTAACAGGTTGATATATTAAATAATCATCCTTATTAAGATATTGGTTTATTGATAAAAATTTACCATCTTCAGAAAAACATAAAAAATGATCTCCAATTTCAAGATCAAGCTTTTCTTCTACAAAGTCTTTATCAAGTAGATAATTTCCATTTTCTGCTCTAAATAATGACGAATTTTTAAGAGTATACCTGGGAAGTTCTAAAGGTTGATGAGCTTCCAGTAAAATTTTTGAACCTCTTTTTTCTATATCTTCCACAGTTACAGCATCTTCAATTCTAAAAGGACCAGATTGAGTTCGCAGCAGAAAAGTTAAAACAGCAGCAGAGCCAAGCTCCTGGCCAATATCTCTAACAAGTGATCTAATATAACTACCTCTAGAAACTTTTACTTTAAATCTTATAATCGGCAGCTCAAGTTTGATGATTTTAAGAGAATACACATCAATTTCACGTGCTTCTCTTTCCACACTAATTCCTTTTCTAGCAAGTTTATATAATCTTTTACCCTGATGATGTACTGCAGAATACATTGGGGGTATCTGATTTTGTCTTCCCACAAAATTGTTTAATACATCTCTAATTTTTTCAACTTTTAATTTATTCCAGTTGAGATCTTCTTTTAAAACTTCTCCCTCAAGATCAAGAGTATCAGTCTGCATACCTAATTTCATTTCACAAATATATGTTTTGATGCTGTCATCTAAAAAAGGAATAGTCTTTGTTGCTTTTCCAAAACATACACCCATAACACCGGCAGCAGCAGGATCAAGAGTACCTGTATGGCCTGCTTTTCTCTCATCAAGCATCCACCTTAAGTGTTTAATCAAAGCAAAAGAAGATATACCTGGTGGTTTTATTATATTTGCTGTTCCATTAAACATATCTCTCCGCAGCCTCCACAACATCAGAAATTACTTTTTCAAGTTTTTCTTCTACTGTAGCACCTGCAGCACGAGGATGACCCCCACCATCAAATTCAGCAGCAAGTTTATTAACTTCTGCATAAAAATTAGAGCGCAGACTTACTTTTATTACTTCTTCTTCCTGCTGAGTAAATAAGATACCAATCTCAATATTTTCTATATCTCTGGCTAAATTAACTAGACCCTCAGTATAATCTGTAGATGCTTCATGCATCATATCTCGAGTAACATAAAGCCATGCTATTTTGCCATTTTCACTAAGCTCTAAAGTAGATAATGCAAGCCCCTTTAAAACAAGAGCATTATAACTTAAGGTTCCAAATATTTCTTTGTTGATTTTATATAGATTAACACCTTTTTCTATCAAATCTGCAAGTACCCGTAATACATCTGCACTAGTATTTTCATAACGAAGAGATCCAGTATCAGTTATTATGGCTGTTGCCAGACAGTTAGATATTTCTAATGGTATGTCATCTTTAAGCAGTTCTTTAACTATATAATAAATGATTTCCCCAACAGCTGCTTTTAATGGGTCGACAAAGTTTATTTTGCCAAAAAGCGTATTATCTTGATGATGGTCAATATTAATTATATATTTAGCAGATTCAATGATCTCTTCATCTAAATCTATTCTTTCCTGATTGCCAGCATCTAAAGCGAGCAAAATATATTCCTCTCCCTCAATTTCTTCTGCTAGATTATCTGGATTGGTAAAGAACTCCTTTTCATTAACATTTAAATAAGAAAAAGGAGCCAGAGTATCTCGATTGAGATAGGCTCTGGCTTTTTTATTCATTTTGAGTAGGCTCCGAGTTAAAGCAGTAACAGAACCAATACTATCACCATCAGCTCCGACATGACCCACAATCAGAAAATTGTTTTCATTTTTTAATATATCAATTATTTCTTCAATTTTTTTCTGCATCAGAGTCAGACTCCTTTATCTCACCATTTTCTTTAAGGTCATTTATTATTTCAGAAATATGAACTCCATGTTCAATAGAATCATCATATCTAAATAGAAGTTCTGGAGTATGATGAATTTTTATTCTATCTCCAATTAATTTTCTGATATAACCTCTTGCTTTTTGAAGTCCCTGCATAGTTTCTTCTTTCTCCGTATCACTTCCATATACACTAATAAATACTTTGGCATGTCTTAGGTCACCACTAACTTCAACATCGGTAACCGAAACAAAAGCTATACGAGGGTCTTTCATTTCTCTTAGTATGATATGACTTATTTCTTCTTTCAGTAATTCTCCAACTCTAATTGCTCTTTTATTTTTCATATTTTTTCACCTCTATAAGGATCTTTTTATCTCCTTATAAGTATAGAATTCTATTACGTCGCCTTCTTTTATATCATTGTAGTTTTCAATACCAATACCACATTCATAGCCTGATTGAACTTCTCTAACATCGTTTTCAAATCTCTTAAGAGAAGAAATTGTACCTTCATGGATCACAACTCCATCTCTGATTAATCTGGCATCATAATTTCTATTAACATGACCATCAGTTACATATGCACCTGCAATAATACCAACATCTGGTACTTTAAAGGTTGCTCTTACTTCAGCACGACCTGTAACAATCTCTTTTAATTCTGGATCAAGAAGTCCTGCCATAGCATCTTTAATATCTTCAAGTGCTTTATAAATAACTCTGTAAGTTCTTATATCCACTTTCTCTTTATCAGCTGCTTTCATTGCATTGTTATCTGGTCTTACATTAAAACCAATTATAATTGCATTTGAAGCACTGGCAAGATTGACATCAGTTTCATTAACAGCTCCAACACCGGTGTGAATAACATTTACTGTTACTTCATCTGTACCAAGTCTTAAAAGAGCAGCTTTTAATGCTTCAATTGAACCCTGTACATCAGCTTTAAGAATAATATTTAATTCTTTAACTTCACCTTCTTGAATCTGCTTGTATAAATCTTCTAAAGAAACTTTTGCATCCTGCTGAATTTCCTGCTGCCTTTTCTGAGCCTGTCTTTCAGAAGCAGCACTTTTTGCTTTTTTCTCATCTTCAACAACTTCGACAAAGTCTCCAGCCTCTGGTACATCATCAAAACCAAGCACCTCAACTGCAGAAGATGGACCGGCTTCTTTTAAAGTATCTCCATATTCGTTAAACATTGCCTTAACTCTACCACTTGTTAGGCCAGCTAGTATATAGTCTCCTATTTTAAGTGTACCGTTTTTAATCAATACAGTTGCAACAGGACCTCTACCTTTATCAAGTTCACCTTCAATGATAAGCCCTTCAGCAAGACGATTAGGGTTAGCTCTTAATTCTTCCATCTCAGAAACTAGGATGATCATTTCAAGTAATTCATCTATATTTTGTTCCTGAAGAGCAGATACAGGAACACAAATTGTATTGCCTCCCCAGTCTTCAGGTACAAGACCGTGTTCAGTTAATTCCTGTTTTACTCTTTCAGGCTGTGCATTAACTTTATCAATTTTATTTATTGCTACAATGATTGGTATTCCTGCTGCTTTGGCGTGGTTAATCGCCTCAACAGACTGAGGCATAATCCCATCA
Source organism: uncultured Halanaerobium sp. (assembly GCA_964649895.1). Lineage (GTDB taxonomy): Bacteria > Bacillota > Halanaerobiia > Halanaerobiales > Halanaerobiaceae > Halanaerobium. The sequence goes on along the minus strand of CAZYRX010000014.1, from coordinate 32,476 downwards.
TCTGCAGCAACTACTAAAATTGCAATATCAGTAAGTTGTGCACCTCTTGCCCGCATAGCTGTAAAAGCTTCATGACCAGGTGTATCAATAAAAGTAATTTTTTTATCATTAACTTCTGCCTGATAGGCACCTATATGCTGAGTAATTCCACCAGCTTCACTACCTGCAACTCTACTTTTTCTGATTACATCAAGCAGGGTTGTTTTACCATGGTCAACATGGCCCATAACTGTAACTATTGGGGGTCTTGTTTCAAGGTCCTCTTCTTTATCTTCAATATGAGGTCCAATGCGGAGTGATTTAATTTCTTCTTCTTCAGATTTAAATTTAATGTTTATACCAAGTTCATCAGCCAGCAAATCAAGAGTTTCTTCATCAAGAGATTGATTTACATTTGCCATAACTCCTAAATTCATAAGCTCGACAATTATGTCATTAGCTGCTTGATCAATTTCTTCCGCAAATTCTTTAACCGTAATTGGTGTTTCAATTTCTATAAATTCACCTGTATCTTCTTCATGAACATTACCCTGTTCATCTAAATCTATATCTTCACTGCTTATTTCTTCTTTTTCAGCAGAGCTCTCCTCTGTTTTTACAGCTGAATCTGAATCTTCTTCATCTGCATACATACCTTTTACAAGTTCTGCTGTATCATCTGTAATTGTACTCATGTGGCTGGATACTTCAATATCCAGATCATGTAATATATCTAATATTTCTTTACTGTCCATATCCAGCTCTTTAGCCAGATTATAAACTCTAATTTTTCCCATACTTGCACCTCCAAAATATTCTGCTGTTAATTAATCATGTTTGATCTCCTCCGAAATTTGTTCATAAATCTCGTCAGAAATCTCAATCTTTAAGGCATTTTTGAGTGAATCTTTTTTTACTGCTTTATCCAAACATCCTATATTTGGACACAGATAGGCACCTCTTCCTGGGATTTTACCTCCTGGATCCACTAAAATATCTCCTTTGTTATTAACAATTCTCAAAAGTTCTATCTTATCTCTCCTGGCACCACAACCTACACATTTACGAATAGGACTTCTTTTCTGCAATCTCAATCCTCCTCAAGATTTTCTTAATTATTATCTTTTGTCTTTTCAATTCCAACATCTAGATCTGCAGAAATTTCTTCTTCCGCAGTCTCAGATTGATCTAAATCTAAACTCTTTTCATTTTCTTCATTTATTTCTAAAGCTTCATCCTCACTATCTGTCTCTTCAAGTTCATTAATTTTTTCTGTAAGTTCTGAAGCTTCCTTATCAATTTCTTTCAACTCTTCTTCAGTGTGGATACTTTCTGATTCTTTTTTGATATCTACTTTCCAGCCAGTTAGTTTTGCAGCAAGACGAGCATTTTGTCCTTCTTTTCCAATTGCTAATGAGAGCTGAAAGTCCGGAACAACTACTTGTGCAATTTTATCAGATTTATTTATATTTACACTTATTACCTCTGCAGGATTTAAAGCATTGGCAACAAATACTTCGGGTGAATCATCCCATTTAACTATATCAATCTTTTCATTATTTAACTGCTCAACTACTGCCTGAACTCTCATTCCTTTTGGTCCAACACAGGCACCTACCGGGTCTATTTGTTTATCTGTACTGGAAACAGCCATCTTTGAACGCTGACCTGCTTCACGTGCAACAGCTTTTATTTCAACAAGACCCTGAAAAATTTCTGGTACTTCTATTTCAAATAACCTTTTTAAAAGTCCAGGATGAGTTCTGGAAACAAGAATTCTTGGTCCTTTACTGGTGCTGCTTACTTCAACAACATATAACTTTATACGTTTACCAACTTCATATTTTTCCCCAGCAATCTGCTCAGATGGCGGCAGCAGTGCTTCGGTTTTTCCCATATCAATTAAAATATTGTCATTATGGAAACGCTGTATAGTACCAGTTATTAATTCATCTTCTTTTTCTTTAAATTGATCAAATATAACATCTCTTTCAGCTTCCCTTATCCTCTGCATAACCACCTGTTTGGCAGTCTGTGCAGCAATTCTTCCGAAATTTGATGGGGTGACTTCAATTTCTACAATATCACCTATATCAAATTTACTATCTACTTTTTCTGCTTCCTTTAAAGAAATCTCACTATTTTCATTTTCGACTTCTTCAACAACTTCTTTTCTAGAAAAAACTTTTACTTCTCCAGCATCTGTTGAAATATCAACTCTTACATTATCTTTTGAGCCAAAATCTTTTTTATATGCAGAAACTAAAGCAGTTTTGATTGCGTCAATTAAAACTTCCTTGGAAATACCTTTATCTTTTTCTATATCATCCAGGGCTTGAATGAATTCTACATTCATGCTGTTTCCCCCTTTATAATTATTTACATTTCGAAAGTCAAATTAGCTCTAGCAACAATTTTTCGCTCCAATTCAACTTTTTTTCCATCTTTTAATTCTATCATAATTTTGCCGTCTTTATAATCAATGAGATTTCCTATAAATTCTTTTTGTCCATCTATTTTTTTATAAGTTGTGACAGCAATAAGTTCACCTTTAAACCGCTGAAAATCAGCTTCACTTTTAAGTGGTCTTTCCAGTCCTGGAGAAGAAACTTCTAATATATATTTATCATCAATAGGATCTTCTTCATCTAAAACAGCACTTAATGCTCTACTAACATTTTCACATTCTTCAATAGTTAGGTCACCATTTTTGTTTTCGAGAAAGACTCTTAAAATCCAGTCACTTCCTTCTTTAACAAATTCGACCTCAATTAAATCTAAGTTTTCACTGTGGGCAATAGGAAGTACAAAATCTGTTACTGTATCAGCAACTTTTCCCAAATGAAACACCCCTCTTTCTTGATATTTAATTTTTATTTTGCTTTTTAAAAAAATCATCTAAATACTATAATAAAAGAGTGGGAAAATAACCCCCACTCCTAATCAACAGAACTATTTAAATAACTCTTTCCTTTATAATTCTATCACAGCTAATTTAGACATGCAAGTTTTTATTGCGGCATGGAATCTATATTTATTCTGCAAATAGTGAAAGCTGATTTTTCTCGGGTAATTCAGCTAAAGAACCATGTTCTTTTAATACTTCAATAACTGTTTTAGTTAATGAAGTTCTGTTGGAAAGCTCTTCAATTGATCGGAAATCAGATTTTTCTCTTTCTATTACTACACTTTCTGCAGCACTGCCGCCAAGTCCCTGAAGACTTATTAGAGGTGGAAGCAGTTTATTATCTTCAATCTTTTTAAAATTACAGGTATCAGATTCATATATGTCTACCGGCATAAATTCTATTCCTCTCAGCATAGCCTCTAAAACAATTCTTAAAACCGTTAGGGTGCCGCTTTCTTTTGCTGTCATCTCATTACCTTTGCCTTCAAGTTCATTGATTGTATTTAATACTTTTTCTTTTCCATTACAGGCGAGCTGTGCATCAAAATCATCTGCTTTTATAGAAAAATAACTTGTATAAAAAGCGGCAGGATAATGAACTTTAAAATATGCAATTCTATAGGCCATTGTTACATATGCTGCAGCATGTGCTTTTGGAAACATATATTTTATCTTTTTACATGAGTCTATATACCATTTTGGTATATTTTTTTCACGCATTGCACTTTCTTCTTCAGCTGTTAAACCTTTACCTTTACGTACATGCTCCATAATCCAGAAAGCTTGAGATGGCTCCACTCCTCTCTGCAGGAGATAATTCATAATATCATCACGCACAGAAATAACCTCCGCAAGTTTAGCTTTACCTTTACGGATTAAATTTTGAGCATTATTGAGCCAGACATCAGTTCCATGAGAAAGACCACTTATTCTTAGTAATTCTGCAAAAGTAGTTGGTCTCGTATCACGCAGCATCTGCTGCACAAATGAAGTCCCAAATTCTGGAATACCAAGAGTTCCAATTTCAGTCCCTAAAATTTCTGGATCTACACCAAGTTTATCAGTGCTCGAAAAAATACTCATTGTATCTGGGTCATCAAGCGGTACATCTTTCGGTTCAATACCTGTCATATCCTGCAGCATTCTCAATGAAGTAGGATCATCATGACCGAGTAAGTCCAATTTTAAAATTCTACCACTAATAGAATGATAATCAAAGTGAGTAGTTCTTATATCTGTACTCTGATCATTAGCTGGATGCTGAATAGGTGTGAAATCAAATATATTCTTTGTTTTTGGAACAATCATCAAACCACCTGGATGTTGACCGGTTGTTTTTCTTACACCAGTACATCCTTTTACAAGTCTGTCTATCTCTGCTCTTTTAACTTCCTTTCCCCGCTCATCGAGGTAATTTTTAACAAATCCAAAAGCAGTTCGATCAGCTATGGTAGATATAGTTCCTGCCTTATATACATAGTCTCTGCCAAAATATTCTTCTGTAAAACGATGAATTTTGCTCTGATATTCACCAGAGAAGTTAAGATCAATATCAGGTACCTTATCTCCTTTAAAGCCCATAAATACCTCAAAAGGTATATCAAAACCATCTTTTATGTATTTTGTCCCACAGTGAGGACAGACTTTGTCAGGAAGATCTACTCCTGTTCCTATCGAACCATCTTCAATAAACTCATGACTTGAACATTCAGGACAGCGGTAATGAGGTGGCAGAGGATTAACTTCTGTGATTTCGGTCATTGTAGCGACAAAAGAAGAACCTACTGAGCCTCGGGAACCAACTAAATAACCATCATCTAGAGATTTTTTAACAAGTTTATGTGCAATTAAATAAATTACAGCAAAACCATTTTCTATTATTGAACTAAGCTCTTTTTCCAATCTGTTAATTACTAAATCCGGCAGGTTTTCACCATATAATTGATGTGCTTTTTTATATGCCATATTTCGTATCTCTTCTTCTGCACCTTCAATTTCTGGTGTGAATAGCCCATCTGGAATCGGTTTCAATTCATCGATTTGCTCTAGAATTTCATTTGGATTGTCAACAACAATTTCTTCAGCTATTTCTCTGCCGAAATAAGAAAATTCTTCGAGCATTTCTTCAGTAGTTCTGTAATAGATAGGAGGTTGATTCTCTGCATCAGCAAAATTTTGCCCACTCTGGAGTATTTCTCTGAATATACTATCTTTAGGATCAAGAAAATGAGCATCTGTAGTTGCTACAACTTTTTTATTTAACTCTTTACCTAAATTATATATTTTTTTATTTATATTCTTTAAATCTTCTCTGCTGTTTACTTTGTCTGGAATCAAAAATTCATTATTACCAAGTGGTTGTAGTTCTAAATAATCATAAAGTCCTGCAATTTTCTTTATTTCGTTTTTCGGTCTATTATTTACAAAAGCTTTGTAAATCTGTCCTGACTCACATGCAGAACCTATAATAATTCCTTCTTTATGCTGTAATAATTTGCTTTTTAAAATACGAGGTTTTTTATAAAAGTTATTTAAATGAGAAATAGAAATCAGTTTATATAAATTTCTCAAACCTGCCTGGTTTTTAGCAAGTAAAACTGCATGGAATGGACGCAAATCCTTCCAGTCAATTTTTGAAATATAACTGTTTATCTCGTTTAAATTTACTGTGCCATCTTCTTTAATAATCTCAAAAAGATTTATCAATATTTCAGCAGTCGCTTCCGCATCATCAAGTGCTCTGTGATGATTGTCAAGATCGACATCAAAATATTCAGCTAAGGTGTTTAGTTTGTAATTTTTGCTGTCTTTTACTACTGCTCTTGATAAAGCAAGTGTATCTAAAACTGTATATTCGTTTCGCTGTATATTTAAGTTTTGCAGAGCAGTTCTAATAAAACCATAATCAAAATCAGCATTATGTGCTACAAGAACCGCATCTTCAGTAAAAGAAATAAATTTATCTATCACGTTAGCTAATTGAGGAGCATCTTCTACCATTTTATTTTTTATTCCAGTTATTTCAGTTATTTTTGGCGGTATCATACCCTCTGGCTTAACAAAAGATTTGAATTCTCCAATTTTTTCTCCATTTTTTATTTTAACCGCACCGATTTCAATAATTTCATGTTGAGAAGGGTTAAGACCGGTTGTTTCAAGATCAAAAACTACAAATTCACTTTCTTCTATTAGACTAGAATAAGGGTTATTAATAATAGGTTCACCATCATCAACAAGATAAGCTTCAACACCATATATTATCTTTACACCATATTTTTCTCCTGCTTTATGTGCATCAGGAAAAGCCTGTACAACTCCATGGTCAGTAATCGCCAAGGCTTTATGGCCCCACTCTGAAGCTCTTTTTATAACATCATTTACATTCATCACTGAGTCCATTGCACTCATTTGAGTATGCAGGTGCAGTTCAACCCGTTTTTTTTCAGAATTATCCTGTCTTGATTTTTTTTGTATTAAATTAAGATCATTAAAAATAATATTCCATTCTTTACTGTATGGATCAAAAGAAACTTTACCTCTCAGTTTGATATGAGAACCGGCATTCAAGTTATCTAAAAATTCATTTTTTTCATCAGAAAAAGCCTTAGCAGAAATTGAGCTGTCATAATCTGTTATTTTTAATATGTATAAATAACTACCTCTACGGGTCTGTTTAACATCAATATCAAAGACATCAGCTTCTATTACTACATTTGGAATTTCTTCATTTAGTTCTACTATTTTATGGGTACAGCTGCTTCTTATATTTCTACCATACTTCTTTTTTTGTCTTCTCTGCTTATTTTTTTTGCTGCTGTTTTTAGAATTATTATTTCCATTATTTCTATTATTTATTTTTTCTGCTACAATATTATCAGTACTTTCTATGTCAGCTAAAAAATCTCCATTATGAATACTCACCTTTTGTATAGAGGCCAAATAACTGCTTATTTTTCTTTCCAGAAAAGTAATAACCTTTTTCTGAGAAAGCTTTTTTTTCGCAACTTCAGTTTCCATTTTAATTTTTAGATGATCTTTTTCTAAATAAAGTTTAGCCCTTTTAAGCCAATTAGTACTAAAAGAAAAATTATCAGCAAAATCCTGTATAATCTGCGGCCAAATCAAAAACAATTCTTCTTTTAAAGATAAATTAGATATAATTTCTAACTTATAATCTAGATTCCCTATATCCAATTTATTGATAAAATCATTTTTAGAATTGAACTCAAGATTTTTATCAGTTATACAGTAAAGAATTTTCTTTTCTTCATCACAAATTAAGTATTTAAAATCATTATTATCTTTTTTATTTAAAGAAAGGGCCTTGATCATTGATATTCCTCCCACAATAAAGCTCTAAAATTAAAGCAAAGAGAATAAAAATTATTCCTAGGAATTAAGAAATTCCTTTAATCAATTCAGCAACTTTATCTTCTATATTATCAATTTCAATTTTTAGTTTCTTGTTATTTTCTCTAATCATTGTTTCTACTACACCATTCTCCAGGGAACGAGAACCAATGGTTAAACGCAGAGGTATACCAATTAATTCAGAATCATTAAACTTGACTCCAGCTCTCTCTTTTCTGTCATCTAACAGCACTTCATAACCGGCTGCCTTTAAATTTTCGTAAATCTCTTCTGATTTTTGTTTAACCTCTTCATCATTTCCGAGAGAAAGAATTATTATCTGATATGGTGCAATAGTTTTTGGCCAGATGATACCATATTCATCATTGTTCTGTTCAATAGCTGCAGCAACCAATCTTGTAATCCCAATACCATAACTGCCCATCACTATTGCTTGTGATTTTCCATTTTCATCTAAATAATCAGCCTGCATATTTTCACTGTATTTAGTCCCCAACTTAAAAATATGTCCGACTTCTATTCCAGCTTTTATATTCAAATGACCATCACTGCATTTGGGGCATCTTTCCCCTTCTTGAACAAGACGAAGATCTGTATATGCTTCTACCTCAAAATCTCTTCCAGCTTTTACATTCTTAAAGTGATAATCTTTTTCATTTGCACCAACAACTGCACCAGAAATATTTTTTAACCTCTTATCTGCAACTATTCTTGTATTTTTTAAATTAACAGGCCCAATAAAACCTGCAGTGCTCTGATATAGTTCTTCAAACTCTTCTTCCTCTGCAGGACGAAGTTCATTTGCTTTAAGATAGTTGATGAGTTTTACTTCATTCAATTCATCTTCTCCAGAGACAAGTGCAACCACAGCTTCTCCATCTGCAACTACAGCAACAGCTTTGATCATTCTTGCAGCTGGATAGTCAAGGAATTCTTCCAGATCGTCTATTGTTTTAATATCAGGAGTATGTATTTTTTCAATCTCAGCAGCTACTTCAAAATCAATATCTTTCTTTTCAGCAGAAGCCCGCTCTACATTAGCTGCATATTCACAGCTGTCACAAAAAGCAATTTGATCTTCACCAGAATCAGCTAAAACCATGAATTCATGAGAATCTTTACCACCCATTGCTCCAGTATCAGCTTCAACAGCTACAGCTTCCAGACCACATTCTGCAAAGATTTTTTCATATGCATCATACATTGCCTGATAGCTTTTATCTAGACCCTCATAATCAATATCAAGACTGTAGGCATCTTTCATGATAAATTCTCTACCTCTCATTACTCCAAAACGAGGTCTAATTTCATCTCTAACCTTTGTCTGAATTTGATAGAGATTTAATGGAAGGTCTTTATAAGAACGAATTTCATCTTTTACTAGATCTGTGACTACCTCTTCATGAGTTGGCCCAAGACAGTACTCTCTATTTTTACGATCGAAAAATTTAACCATTAAAGGCCCAAATTTGTCCCATCTTTTTGATTCTTTCCAGATTTCAGATGTCTGCATAATCGGCAGCAGTACTTCTTGAGCCTGAGCATTATCCATATGTTTTCTGGTGATTTTTTCGACTTTCTTTATAACCTTATAGCCTAGAGGCAGGTAAGAGTATATTCCTGCAGAATGTTTTCTCATCATTCCTGCTCTAAGCATTAATTTATGACTCACAACATCCGCTTCAGATGGATCTTCTTTTAAAGTGGGTAAATATAATTTTGACATGCGCATCTTTATCACTCCTGAATTTATATATAATTATTTAAAGTTTTTTTATTTCTTTTATAAGTTCATCTAGAAGTTCTTCTTCTTTTACTTTTTTAATTATCTCACCATTTTTAAAAATTAATCCTTCTTCTTTGCCACCTGCAATACCAATATCTGCTTCTTTTGCTTCACCAGGGCCATTAACAGCACAGCCCATCACAGCAACAGTGATATTTTTATCAAGTAAGGCAAGTTTTTTCTCTACTTTTTCAGCCAGACCTATAAGATCAATTTCAGTTCTTCCACAGGTAGGACAGGATATGATTTCTACACCTCTTCTGCGCAGTTCCAGTGATTTTAAAATCTGCCAGCCTACTTTAACTTCTTCAACTGGATCTCCTGTAAGTGATACCCTTAACGTATCACCAAGCCCCTGAGTCAATAATGAAGCTATCCCAGCAGCAGATTTAATAGTTCCCCTCCAGGGTGTTCCAGCTTCTGTTATGCCTATATGAAAAGGATAATCTACTTTTTCAGCCATCAGCTTATATGCTTCAATAGTAGTAAAAATACTGCTTGATTTAAGAGAAATTATGATATCATAAAAATTATTTTCTTCAAGGATTAGAACATTCCGTAAAGCACTCTCAACCATCGCTTCAGCAGTAGGTCCACCATATTTATTTAATAATTCTTTTTCTATAGAACCTGAGTTGCTTCCTACTCTTATCGGAATACCAGCCTCTTTAGCTGCCAGAGCAACTTCTTTTACCTTCTGGTCACTGCCGATGTTACCAGGATTAATCCTGAGAGCATCTACTCCTGCTTCAATAGACTGCAGTGCGAGCTTATAATCGAAATGAATATCTGCCACCAGAGGTATATTTATTCCAGCTTTAATTTCGGCAAGTGCAGAAGCTGAATCTTCATCAGGTACAGCCACCCTTATAATTTCACATCCGGCTTTTTCTAAATCTTTAATCTGGGCTGTGGTATTTTTTATATCTGCAGTTTTAGTATTACACATCGACTGTACAGATACAGGAGCATTACCTCCTACAGGCTGATCAGAAAAATAAACCTTTTTGCTTTTTCTTCTTTTATACATGTTCCACCTCTTAATTAATATAAATTAATTTAAAAGAAACTCCTCATCAAATCTCTATATACAATAAATATCATAAGCATTATTAAAATTGCAAATCCTACCATATGAATATAACTTTCTATTTTGGGATCTACTTCTTTTCCTCTAATAATTTCTAAAATAATAAATAGTATTCTTCCACCATCAAGTGCAGGAAAAGGAAGTAAATTTATTATACCAAGATTAATACTTATAATTGCTGTCCAGTTCAGTAAATTAATTATGCCAACTCTAGCAGCCTGACCTATGATAGAAGCAATCATAACAGGTCCACCAATATCTTCAGCTGATCTCTGAACTATCATCTGAACAAATCCCATAACTGTCAACTCTACAATCATAAAAGTTTGCTGGAAACCAAGAACTATAGACCGAAAAAACGAAACATTCTCCCTGACAAGCTGTGGATAAATACCAATTACCCCACCCTCACTATCAGGGCTGCTCACTGGAGTAATATTAACAGTATTTACACTGCCATCTCTTTGATATTTAATTACTATTTCACGACCTTCATTTGCTCTTATTAAAGATGCCATTTCCTGCCAGTTATCTACTTCTTCTTGATTGATAGCAAGTATTTTATCATTAGGCTGAAGTCCTGCTTCTGCAGCAGGCTGCTCAGGAATAACTTCACCAAGAATAGCTGCTGAATTCGTAGAAGTAGGAACACCAAAAAGTGCAAATGTTAAGATAAAAATTACAACAGCCAATAAAAAGTTCATTACCGGCCCCATAAGTATTACAGCTAATTTTTTAAAAGGAGATTTTTGTGTAAATAAGCGCTCATCACTCTTTGCTTTTTCGTAAATCTCTCTCTCTTTATCTGGCATTGATTCATCAGCTGGAAATTCTCCAACCATATTACAAAAACCACCAAGAGGAATTGCACGAATTGAATAAAGAGTTTCTCCCACTTTTTTATATATTAATTTGGGACCAAAGCCCAATGCAAACTCTGAAACCATAATCCCAGATTTTTTTGCTGTTATATAGTGCCCAAATTCATGAATAAAGATTAAGACACCAAGTACTACTATAAATGAAACTAATGTTAATAACATTTTTTAATTACCTCCACTGCCATCTGTCTGGCTTCACTATCTGCACTAAGAATTTCTTCAAGTTCTGGACAGGCTATATTTTGATGTTTATCCATAACTTCTGCAGTTACTTTATTTAAAGCAGTAAAAGGAATCTCACCTCTTAAAAAACTAAATACTGCTTCTTCATTTGCCGCATTTAACGCTGTCGGATAAGTTCCTCCTAATTCCCCAGCCTGATATGCCTGCTTTAAAGCAGGAAATTTATCCATATCTGCTTTATAAAAATCAAGCGAAACAATTTTTTCGAGTTTTAATTCTTCTGAAGCTGTCTTTTTGCGAACCGGATAGTTCAAACAATATTGAATAGGTATTTTCATATCTGCTGGTCCCATTTCGGCCAGTATACTTCCATCTTTAACACGAATCATGGAGTGGACTATGCTTTGCGGGTGTATTAAAACATTAATATTTTTATAGTCAACATCAAATAACCAGTAAGCTTCAATAACTTCAAGTCCTTTATTCATTAAAGATGCAGAATCAATAGTAATTTTACTCCCCATCTCCCAATTAGGATGGTTTAAAGCATCAGCAACAGAAACATTTTTTAATTCATCTTTAGAATAATTGAAAAAAGGACCTCCTGATGCTGTAAGTATAATTTCACTCAACTCGCTTTTATGACCTTTTAAAAGCTGGAAAACAGCATTATGTTCACTATCCAGTGGTAAAATTTTAGAGTTGTTTTCAGCAATTATTTCCATTAAAATTGATCCACCACTTACCAGACTTTCTTTATTAGCTAGAGCAATATCATTGCCCACTTCTGCAGCTTTAATAGAAGGTTCTAAACCAGCAAAGCCAACTAAAGCATTAACTAATAAATCAACTTTTTCAGCTGCAGCTTCAATTAAGTTATTTCTACCAACTAATAACTTAGTATCAGCATTTTTTAATCTAGCTTTGAGTTTTTGGGCTGCTGTTTCATCAACAACTACAGCATATTCGGGTTTGTATTTTAATATCTGTTCATAGAGCAAATCAATATTTTTATTTGCAGTTAAAATTTTAATATTCCAGTCACCCAAAAAATCTATAACTTCTAAAGTTTGAGTACCAACTGATCCTGTAGAACCGAGTATGGTTATCTCTTTCATCTGTACACCTCATCATTTTATTTTTAATAATATCATTAAGTCGATATTTGTTGATATTCCTTGGTACCTGGTACCAAGAAAAATCGACAAGAAAATAATTTAATCATTAATATCAACTAAATCAGAATCTACAATTGCTTTGATTAGCACTAAAAATGTGGGTCCTACCACAAAACCGACTGTCCCCAATATCATGTAACCTGAATATAAGGATATCATTGTAGCGAGTGGATGTAGGCCAAGATGTTCTCCCATTATTTTACCTTCAGATGCAGAACGGACCACTGAAAGAGTAAGATGCAGAATAAAAAGAGAAAAGGCCTGAGTAATATTTCCATACAATATAGATATTATAATCCAGGGATAAAATAAAAGAGCTGGTCCAATAATCGGGATTAAATCTAAGACAGCTGCTGTAATACCAACAATAAGTGCATACTGATTCCCAATTAAAGTTACTCCTATACCTGATATGAAGCCTGTGATGGTTATTAATATTAATATAGCACGAATATACCCAACTGCAGAGATGTTGAGCTGACTAAAAACATTTGCAATCTTTGGTTTTACTTCTTCTGGAAAGATATTCACTAAGAATAATTTTATTTTCTCACGGTCTCGACTGATGAAAAATGCAGCTATAAAAGATATAAATAATATCATAAATACTCTCGGTAATTTACCCAATAGTTCTAAAGCAGCATTGATAAATGATATGACTGTATTTCTGATTCCATTATAGAGCATCTGCAAATTATTGCTAATAGAATCTTTTATTGCATCAGATATTTCCCAATTAGCAATAAACTGTTCGAATTCTTCATTTTGTTCAGCCAACCATTGTATCTGAGTATCGATTGTTCTGTAATCTGGCAAATTACGGAGCAGACGATTTAATTCCAAATAAATTTGTGCACCACCAAAAAATATAAAGGTAATTAAAATAATTAAAACTAAAAATAAAACTATAATAACAGAAAAACCTCTATGAACAGGAAACTTCCCATCTAAAAAATCAACTATCGGATTTATTAAACTAGCAATAACTGATGCTATTATAAAAGGTGTAAAATATAAAAAAAAGTGTTTTAAAAAAATTAAACTGATCAGCAAAAATATGAACATTAATAGATATTTTATATACCATTTTCTAACTTCCATTTAGGCCACCACCAGTAAAAAATATAAAAAATAATAAGTTAGAGGGGCTGTAAAAATAAAACTATCAAATCTATCTAAAATACCACCATGTCCAGGAATTATATTACCCGTATCTTTGATATTAAAATCCCTTTTTAAACAAGATTCGAATAGATCACCAAAAATTGCAGTGATAGGAAATGCAAATGCAAAAATAAACCAGTATATATTAAAAATATTAAAAATTAGTGACACAGCTATAATAAATATCGCAGTAATACATACTCCACCTAATGCACCCGCAAATGTTTTGTTTGGACTTATAACAGGAGCCATTGATTTTTTTCCAAATTTTTTGCCTGTAAAATATGCACCTGTATCAGTCAACCATGTAGCAACTAATACAAACCATAATGCACTGGTATTTATAAATGGTTCACTATTATAACTATGTAAAAATATTGCAAAAGATAAACCTCCAGCAATATAAAGTATACCAAAAAATTGTAGGGTTATGTTATACATAAAATTATTTTCTTCATAATGATAAAGATGATAAAAATAAAGCATTAAAATAATAACGAATAAAATTATTCCATATGGTAAAAAATTATAATCATTTGAAAATAAATAACTTTTATAAACAATCAGAATTGAAGCTGTATATAAAATCAACTTTAAAAGCTTGGATTTTATTGATAGTACATCTGCATATTCTTTGATTCCAAGCAGAGTTATTGCAGATACAGTTAAAAAAAACACAAATGGACCAGAGAAGATTAATAATAATAATATTAGTATACCAATAACAGCACTTATTATTCTTTTTTTAAGCATTTTTATCACCATCATTTAGAGCGCCAAATTTTCTTTCTCTATTTCTAAAGTCCTCTAATGCTGCATCAAGTTCAGCTTCATCAAAATCCGGCCAGTATTTATCAGTAAAATAAAGTTCAGCATATGCAGACTGCCAGAGCAAAAAATTGCTGAGACGTTTATCTCCACCTGTTCTAATTAAAAGTTCGATATCCTTATACTCTGATTTATAAAGATATGAAGAAAATTTTTCTTCATCAAGTTCATCAATATCAATGTTTCCATTTTTAGATTCTAATAATATTTTTTTGGTGGCATCAACAATTTCTGCTCTCCCACCATAGTTAAAAGCTATATTTAAAGTTAGACGCTTATGTTTTTTTGATTTATTTTCTATATATTCTATTTCTTGAATGAGCTTTTTGCTCAAATTTTCTTTTCTTCCGAGAAAATTAACCCGTACTCCATTATCCAATAATTCATTTATTTCATTTCTCATAGTTCTTTTCAGTAGAGCAAGCAGAAAATCAACTTCAGCTTTTGGTCTTTTCCAATTTTCTGTAGAAAAAGCATAAACAGTTAGTGAGCTGATATCTGTATCAGCAGCATATTTAACTATTTTTTTTAGAGTTTTAACGCCCTCTTTATGGCCTTCACGTCTTGCCAGGTTTTTATTTTGTGCCCAGCGTCCGTTACCATCCATAATTATTGCTATATGTTGAGGAGGATACATTAAATCATTCCTTCCAATTAATTAATTACCCCCTAAAAAAGGGGGCATAAAATTAGACATTATATTGAAAAGACCAAATAATTTCTAAAAAGTCTTCTTTGTCCTGAATATTGATAATTCTTTTTATACCAAGTTCAGACTGATCTTCAACTTTTTTATTTGGAGGTTTAGTCTGAATTAATTTATATTCAATCTTGTTCTTATCAAAAATTTCAAGCGCTTCCTTGAGTGGAGAAGCAAGTAATTCCTCTTTATTGAGATCCATATTTAGACTTCCATAATTTCTTCTTCTTTTTTCTCGGTTATTTCATCAATTTTACCTATATATTCATCAGTTAATTCCTGAACATTATCTAGTCCCCGGTGCATGTTATCTTCAGAAATCTCACCTTCATCTTCAAGCATTTCTAACTCATCATTAGCATCTCTTCTAATGCTTCTGATAGCAATTCTTCCTTTTTCAGCTTTTTTATGCAGAATTTTAACCAGTTCTTTTCTTCTTTCCTCAGTTAATTGAGGTATATTAATTCTGATAACACTACCATCATTACTGGGATTTAAGCCTAGGTTTTCCTGCATTATAGCCTTTTCAATAGCTTCAATATTATTTTTATCCCATGGTTCAATTACTATTTGACGGGCTTCTGGTGCAAACACTTTTGCCATCTGCTGAATTGGAGTTGCAACACCATAATTATTTGCCTTAATGTTTTCTACTAATGAAGGTCTGGCTCTTCCAGTTCTTATTGTGTTTAAATCTTCTTTTGTAGATTCCAGAGATTTCTTCATCTTTTCTTCAGTTTCTTTCATAACTTCTCTAAACATAAATGACCCCCCTAATTAAATTAACACCCAGCTTTAATTAACTAACAGAAGTACCAATGTTATTCCCGAGCAATACTCTTTTAATATTACCCTCTTTTTTGACAGCAAAAACTTCAAGCGGAATTTTATTGTCCATACATAATGAAACCGCAGTAAAGTCCATAACTCTAAGTGAGTTATTTAATAAATCCAGATAGCTTAAGCTCTCAAGCCTCTTTGCATCTTCATTTACATTTGGATCAGAATCATAAATCCCATCTACATTTTTAGCCATCAAAATTACATCAGCATTAATTTCCGCAGCTCTTAATGCAGCTGTTGTATCTGTTGAGAAAAATGGATTACCTGTTCCAGCAGCAAAGATAACAACTCTACCCTTTTCAAGATGTCTAATAGCTCTTCTTCTTATATATGGCTCAGCTATCTGACGCATTTCAATTGCTGATTGAACACGAGTTTCAATATCAAATTTTTCTATAGCATCCTGCAGAGCTAAAGCATTTATAACAGTTGCCAGCATCCCCATATAATCAGCTGTTCCTCTGTCCATACCTTTAGCACTCCCAGCAATACCCCTAAAGATATTTCCTCCACCAACTACTACTGCCATTTCAACATCTGTAGACTTAACTACATCACTTATTTCAGCTGCAATTTTTTTAATCATTTCCGGATCAATACCATAACCATTTGTCCCGGATAAAGCCTCTCCACTAATTTTAAGCAGTACTCTCGAATAAATTGGTTTTTCTGTCATTATATAATTAACCTCCATTAAATATTATTCTCTAATTTCTAGCTAAATCCTTTATTAAAAACAAATTTACTTAAAAAAAGAGAACACCATCTTAAGTGCTCTCCTTTTTTAATTATTATTGATTTTTAGCAGCAGCTTCTACTTCGGCAGCAAAATCTTCTTCTTTCTTTTCAATACCTTCACCAATTTCAAAGCGTGTGAAACTATTAATATCCATATCATTTTCTTTTAAAACATCTGCAACAGTCTTTTCATCATCTCTAACAAAAGGCTGTTCTAAAAGACATACCTGTGTATAATATTTATTAATCTTACCTTCAACAATCTGATCAATAATATGCTCTGGTTTGCCTTCATTAAGCATCTGTTCTTTATAGATTTTCTTTTCTTTTTTAATATTTTGTTGACTTACTGAATCTCTATCCAAGAACTCTGGATTGATAGCAGCAATATGCATTGCAACATCTTTAGCAGTTTGTTCTTTATCAGCAGAAAAATCATCAGCAAAATCTACTATAACACCAATTTTTCCACCTAAATGAATATATCCATAAAGAAAACCATCTGTATTGTAACGGTCAAATCTTCTTAAATTGATATTTTCACCTATACTTGCAATTGCTTCTTTAATTACTGTATTTACAGTTTTAGATTCATCCTTAATCCATGATTCTTCACTAACTGCTTCAACATCTTCAGCTTCACTGTTGAGGACATGTTCAGTGATATCTGAAACTAAATTTTTGAATTGATCATTTTTAGCAACAAAATCTGTTTCTGAATTAACCTCAACCAACACACCTTTTTTGCGGTCATCAGTTATGTTTAAGCTAACTAAACCTTCAGCCGCAATTCTGCCAGCTTTTTTAGCTGCATCAGACATACCTTTTTCACGCAGATATTCAACTGCTGCTTCAACATCTCCATCAACTTCATTTAGAGCTTTCTTGCAGTCAAGAACACCTGCTCCTGTGCGGGAACGCAGTTCTTTTATATCTTTCATTGTAACGCCCATTAAATATTACCTCCTTAATATTAACATAAGACTTTTCTTTTTATCATGATAAAAAAAATTCGTTTTTTTAGATTTAAATCAATTTTAATATTACGATTTTTACTAGCTAGTGTTTAGAATTGTTTAGTCAAAAATATAATTAGTAAATATTTAAATTATATTAATGTTAAAAAAGCGCGGCAAAGCTAAATACTTCACCAGCGCTTTTATTCTTTGCAAATTATTGAGCAGATTCTTCTTGAGTTTGAGCTTCAGCTTTAGCCTGTTCTTCTTGAGCTTTAGCTTCCTGTCTACCCTGTTTTCCTGCTAATACTGCATCAGAAATAACACTGGTAATTAACTTGACAGCTCTAATAGCATCATCATTACCTGGTATAACATAATCTATCAGATCAGGATCACAATTTGTATCAAGAATAGACACAATTGGAATATCCAGTTTTATAGCCTCAGCTACTGCTATATCTTCTTTTTTAGCATCTGTAATAAATAAAACATCTGGTAGACCATTCATATTTCTAATTCCACCAAGGAATCTTTCGAGCTTATCATGTTCTTTATTTAACTCAATAACCTCTTTTTTAGGAAGAACCTCAAAGATACCTTCTTCTTCCATCTTTTCAAGTTCATCTAAACGGTCAATACGCTTTTTGATTGTTTGATAGTTGGTTAACATACCACCTAACCAGCGCTGATTGACATAAGGCATTCCACATCTTTCTGCTTCTTTTTTAACAGTTTCCTGTGCCTGACGTTTAGTTCCTACGAAGAGAACTTTTTTACCTTTAGCAGCTTCTTCCTTGACGAAATTGTATGCATCATCAATTAATTTTACTGTCTGCTGTAGGTCGATAATATAGATTCCATTTCTTTCAGTGAAAATATATGGTTCCATTTTAGGATTCCATCTTTTAGTCTGATGACCAAAGTGAACACCCGATTCGAGGAGTTGTTTCATGTTTACTACTGACATAACTCCTGCACCTCCTTTCTGGTTTTAGCCTCCGACAACATCAACTCTAAACACAACTGTATATAAATACAGCACCAGCATTTAGATCAATTGTCGTGTGTATTTTGCCACAAAAAAGTATAACACAGTATTTGTAATTTATCAAGTGAATTTAGAATAACTTTTATAAAACCATTAATATACAGAAAATTTTTTCTTTAATTATTTTTCAAAAAAAGTTAATAATAATCTATTGATAAAGACAAATTAAAATATCTAAACAAAACCTCCCCAATTGGAGGAGGTTTTTTAGAATCCAAACTTAAATAATATCAATTTAGGCTTTCAATTTTTCAAGTTCATCAAGCAAATTATCATTCAATACTTTGATATAAGTTCCCTTCATACCTAAGGAACGAGATTCAATTACACCTGCACTTTCGAATTTTCTAAGAGCATTTACAATAACAGAGCGGGTTATTCCAACTCTATCTGCAACTTTACTTGCTACAAGAAGACCTTCATCTCCATCGAGCTCCTCAAAAATATGTTCTATAGCTTCTAATTCAGAATATGAAAGTGTGTCTATCGCTATTTGAACTGCAGCCTTTTTACGAGCTTCTTTTTCTACTCTCTCACTACGAGCTCTTAGAATTTCCATTCCAACAACAGATGCTCCGTATTCTGCAAGTACAAGATCCTCATCATCAAATTCAGAACCATATCTTGCTAATACAAGTGTGCCGAGTCTATCTCCACCACCAATCACTGGTACTATAGTTGTCAATTTATTCTCAAAAAGACAATCTTCATCTTTGGCAAATACACATTTGCCATCCTTTTGTTCAATATTTGACTTTGTTTCGCGGATCCTTAAGAGTCCTTTGTTGTATTCTTCTGGAAATGTTCCTTCTTCAATGACTTCTTCTTCCATAATATCACATTCAAAATCATCTAAGAGGCTGTAACCAAGGATCTTACCTTTTTTACTCGTTACATAAACATTACACTTAATCGCTTCTTTAAGTACATATGCCATGTCAGAAAAATCTACCGCATTACCCCCAGTTCTCTGCAGCAACCTGTTAATCTTTCTACTCTTTTCTAATAAACTACCCATTTTAATCTCCTCCATTTAACTTTTCTTAATAATTATAAAATATATTTACTTAAATCTTTATCTGAAACTACGTCAGATAATTTTTCGTGTACATAATCAACATCAATCATAACTTTGCTTTTTCCTAATTCTGGAGCCTCATAAGATAAATCCTCTAGTAATTTCTCCATTATTGTGTGAAGTCTTCTGGCTCCAATATTTTCAGTTTCTTCGTTAATGTCATAAGCAAAACCAGAAATTTCTTCTACGGCTTTTTCACTAAATTCTATAGTAATTCCTTCAGTTTCAAGTAAGGCTTTATACTGTTTTATTAGAGAATTTTGCGGCAGCAGCAGTATATCTTTAAAATTATCTCTGCTTAGACTATCTAAGTTGACTCTAAGCGGAAATCTACCCTGAAGTTCTGGAATTAAATCTGCAGGAGAAGAAACATGAAAAGCACCTGCTGCAATAAATAAAATATGATCTGTTTTTACTGAACCATGTTTAGTCACAACTGTTGATCCTTCAACAATCGGCAGAATATCTCTCTGTACTCCCTGTCTGGATACTTCAGGGCCGGAGCCGGACTCTCTACCTGCTATTTTATCTATTTCGTCTAAAAATATAATACCATCATTTTCAACTTTATTTATTGCTTCAGATTTAACCTGTTCCATATCGATAAGTTTTTGTGCTTCAGCATCTTTCAAAATATCTTTTGCCTGTGCAATTGTAACTTTCTTTGTTTTCTTTTTTGAGGGGAAAATATTCCCGAGCATATCCTGGAAATTAATACCCATCTCTTCTACTCCAGAACCTGAGAATACCTCAAGCATCTGCTGATTACCAGCTTCTATTTCTATTTCTATTTTTTGATCATCAAGTTGGCCTTCTTTTACACGCTTAATCATTCTTTTTCTTCTTGCAGCAACACGATCATCTACTTCATTTGACTGGTCAGATTTATCAAATTCAGAAAAATAATCATCTCTTTTTTTCTTTGTTCCAGGAAGCAAATTGTTCACAATTCTTTCAACTGCCATTTTTTCTGCTTCTTCTTCAACTTTTTTCATTTTTTCTTCTTTTACCATTCTAATAGAAGTTTCTGTTATATCTCTTATCATAGATTCTACATCACGACCAACATAACCAACCTCGGTAAATTTCGTTACTTCAATCTTAATAAAAGGTGCTCTTGCAATTTTAGCAAGTCGGCGTGCTATTTCAGTTTTACCTACACCTGTAGGTCCTATCATGAGAATATTCTTTGGAACAATCTCGTCTTTCATTTCATCCCTAACTTCTTTACGTCTATATCTATTTCTTAAAGCAATTGAAACTGATTTTTTCGCTTTATCCTGTCCTATTATATATTTATCTAATTCTCTTACTATATCTTTAGGTGTTAATTGATTTTTCACTATTTATGACTCACCTCCGGTAAGTTCTTCCAGAGTTATATTTTCATTGGTATAAATACAAATAGAAGCCGCTATTTTAAGTGCTTCTCTGGCTATATCTCCGGCACTAAGGTCATTGGTATGATCAGATAATGCAGTTGCAGCTGCTCTGGCATAAGGACCACCAGAACCAATTGCAGAAATATTTGCATCAGGCTCAATCACATCACCATTACCGGAAATAATCAAAATTTCTTCCAGATTTGCAACAATTAGCAAAGCTTCAAGTTTTCTTAAAATTTTATCTGTCCGCCATTCTTTGGCAAGCTCAACTGCTGCCCTCTGCAGACTACCGTGATACTCTTCGAGTTTAGCTTCAAACTTCTCAAAAAGTGTAAAAGCATCAGCAGATGTACCGGCGAATCCAGCTAAAATTTCTCCATTATATAGTCTTCTGACTTTTTTTGCTGTACTTTTCATGACTGTATTTCCTAGAGTAACCTGTCCATCTCCAGCTAAAGCCATACAGCCATTATGCCTTACAGCAACTATAGTAGTTGCCTCGAAATCTGTTATTGACAATTTAGAACCTCCTTCACTTATAAACTTATTTTCAAATTGTCACATGATTCAAAATATTTTAATCTATTTTGTTTATATTACCACGAATATGTGAAAAAAGTCAAGTATTTGCTATAATCTTCACAATATTTTTCAAATAAAAAAAGTTATCATTAGCAGAAATATCATTGTTATTATTGCTGTTATTATTGCTGTTATTATTGCTGTTATTATTGTAATTATTCTTTTATTTCTGCTCTTAATTATATTAATTAAAAAACTCTTTAAACAAATAAAATATTAAGATAGATTTTTCTTGACTGTTTTAAATAAATTAAAAAAGTCCGGATATTATTAGAAAATGCAGAAATGTGTTGCATATAATCTAAATCATATCCGGCACTAATATTTAATGTTAATCTGCTTTTTCAGTATGTCCACATTCTTTATTTGTACATTTATAATGTTTACCTTTTGCTTTTGTAGTTTTTTCAACCATTAAACTGCCGCATTCAGGACAGGGTTTTTTAACCGGCTTATTCCAGCTCATAAAGTTACAGTCTGGATAATTACTGCATCCATAAAAAGTTCTACCTTTTTTAGATGTTCTCTCAATGATTTCCCCATCTTCACATTCAGGGCAATCAACTCCGGTTTTTATTAAATAAGGTTTGGTGTTCTTACATTCTGGATAACCAGAACAGGCTAAAAACTTACCATATCTACCATATTTAACAACCATCGGCCTTCCGCAAACTTCACAAACTTCATCTGTTTCTTCTACTATTTCAACACGCTCCATATTTTCCCTTGCATTTTCTAATTTTTCATAAAAAGGCTCATAAAAATCCTTCAGAATTGTTTTCCACTCTTCATTACCTTTTTCAATTTCATCGAGACGTTTCTCTAATTCTGCAGTAAATTCTACATCTGTTACATCTGGAAAATATTCAGTAAGCAATTCTGTAACAGTTTCTCCAAGTTCAGTTGGTTCAAGATATCTACCGTCTTTTTTTACATAATCTCTAGATACAATTGTAGAAAGAGTTGGAGCATAAGTACTTGGTCGCCCAATCCCTTCTTCTTCTAGTGTTTTTACGAGACTTGCTTCAGAGTATCTTGGAGGAGGTGTAGTAAAATGCTGTTCAGGATTGCTTTCAATTAATTTATATTTATCTCCCTCTTTAAATACTGGCAAATCAATTTCATCTTCTTTTGATTTTCCGGTTAATATCAGATGACCTGGGAATATAAGTCTGGATCCACTTACTCTAAACTTATATTTATCTCCTGCTTTAAACTGTGCAGATATGC
Source organism: uncultured Halanaerobium sp. (assembly GCA_964649895.1). Classification (GTDB taxonomy): domain Bacteria; phylum Bacillota; class Halanaerobiia; order Halanaerobiales; family Halanaerobiaceae; genus Halanaerobium. The sequence continues at coordinate 9,545 of CAZYRX010000014.1, read as the reverse complement.
TTTCGTAAATAGCTGGACTCATCTGACTTGCAGTAAACCTCTTCCAGATTAAATCATATAATTTGTATTGATCACTATTTAAATATTTTTTCATTTTCTCAGGAGTTCTTTCTGCATCAGTTGGTCTGATTGCCTCATGAGCATCCTGAGAGTTTTTGTTATTTTTCTTTTTTCTTTTTTTATTATTTAGAAATTTACTTCCATACTTGTTTTCAATATAATTTGCAGCACTCTGCTTAGCTTCCTGAGATAATCTGGTACTATCAGTTCTAATATAACTGATTAAACCAACCGTTCCAGCACTACCTATATCAATACCTTCATAAAGCTGCTGGGCTAAGAACATCGTCTTTTTAGCACTAAAGTTCAATTTGCTGGAAGCCCTCTGCTGAAGAGTACTTGTGGTAAAAGAAGCTTTAGCATTTCTTCTTCTTTTACGTTTTTTAACTTTTATGACTTCAAATTCTTCTTTTTTAATATCTTCAATTATTTTATCTACTTCTTCTTTGCTGCCGATATTATATTTTTTATTATCTATTCTATATAAATCAGCCTTCAACTTATTGCCATTATCTTTTAAAGTTACTTCGAGAGTCCAATATTCTTCTTCTTCAAAGTTTCTGATTTCTTCTTCTCTCTCACAAATCAAGCGGACCGCTACAGATTGTACCCGTCCAGCACTTAATCCTTTTCTTACCTTTTTCCAGAGTAAAGGACTCAACCTGTATCCCACAATCCTATCTAAGAGCCTGCGGGCCTGTTGAGCATCTACAAGGTTTTTATCTATTTTGCGGGGTTTTTCAATCGCATTTTTTATTGCATTTTTTGTAATCTCATTAAATTCAATTCTATTATTTTCTTCTTCAGATAATTTTAATGCATGAGATAAGTGCCAAGAAATCGCTTCTCCCTCTCTATCAGGGTCAGTTGCCAAATAAATATCTTTGCTTTTTTTAGCAGCTTTACGCAATTTGCTTAAGGTTTTACCTTTTCCTCTAATTGTAATATAATTCGGTTCAAAATCATCTTCTATATCTATGCCCAATTTACTTTTAGGTAGATCAATTACATGACCCATAGAAGCTTCTACTTTATAGTTTCTACCTAAAAATTTAGAAATGGTTTTTGCTTTAGCTGGTGATTCAACTATTACTAAATTCTTTTTTTTCTTTGCCATTAAATTTATACCTCCAGTAAACAATTAGTTAACATTGTTGTTTTTAAAATAAAAGTCATTAAATTCACTAATTGCCTGTGATATGATAATTTTAGTGTCTGTATCTTTAACAAGTACATCTATCAAATCCCAGATATCTTCAGCTTCCAAATCTTCATAAACTCCATTATGAAACATGTGCTCGAGCAGAAGCTCAAATTCATATGCTTTTAATACTTTTAATTCATTTATTCTATAGATTAAACTTTTTATTTCGTCATTAAATATTCTTTTCTCAGATTCAGCAAGTACTCTATTATAACCACTATTTGAATTCCTATCAATATAAAAATCAGTGTCTGTAACTTGGCTGATTCTTTCATCATAAGGTTTTAATCTACCATTTGTTATAAAATCAAATGCACTATTAATATCTTCAATCGTATAACCCTTATTTTCAAGTTTAATGACAATTTTTTCTCTATTTTCTTCTATATCATCTTCTTTAAGTATTTTTGTGAGTAAAAAGTTTAAAATTTCAATAACATTTTTATTCATATTATTCTGGCTTTTTCAGCCATCTTTCCCCTTTCACCTGTCAAAATCTTTAACTAGTATATTATTATATTGGTTTAAGTAGATTTTGTAAACCCTTAAATCGATATTTTTTGCCTTTGAGACGAATAATTAAATTCATTAATTCAAATTTTACCAGTATTTTATCCACTTTGTCTGTATCTAAATTACTTAATTTTATTATTTGACTATAATATAATTCTATTTCATGTTGAAAAAGTTTTAAAATCTTTTTTTCATCTATACTTAAAGATGGGAAAATAGTATCTGCCTGACTCTGAGAAAATTGAAATTCATTTTTATTTTTTTCTGTTCTTAGATACTGCTTTAAATAATCAAGTATATCCTGAACAGATGTGAAAATAGCTGCACCTTTTTTTATTAGTCTATTAGATCCAACTGAAGTTGGCCGATCAATATTTGCAGGTACAGCCATTATATCTTTACCCTGTTCAAGTGCATAATCAACCGTTATCATTGTCCCGCTTTTTTTACCGGCCTCAACGACAAGTATCAAATCAGCCAGGCCACTTATCAGCCTATTTCTGCGTGGAAAATTAGCTGCTTTTGGTGGTGTATTAGGATTGAATTCAGTTATAAGTAGGCCATTTTTGACTATTCTCTTATAGAGATTTTTGTTCTGTGAGGGATATATAAAATCAAATCCACTACCAAGAACTGCAGTAGTTATGCCTGCATCAACATTTAAAGCCCCTTTATGGGCTGTACTGTCTATTCCTTTAGCAAGACCACTGATTACATTGATTCCCTTTGCAGCAAGGCTAGAGGCTGTTTTAAAAGCAATTTTACGGCCGTAAACTGTTGAGTTTCTTGATCCAATAACAGCAACAGCAGGTAAGTTAAAATTAACTTCACCTTTATAATATATTACTGGAGGTGGATCATATATATTTTTTAATTTTAATGGATATTTTTCATCTTTTAAAGTTAGATATTTAATATCTTTTTTCTTAAGTTCACTTAATATATCAAAATCTTTAATTTTATGCTTCAATTTTAAAAATTTATTTATTCTTTTTTTATCTAATCCAATTTGTTTAAGTTCTTTTGAGTTCATCTGCCAAAGTTCTGAAATTTGAGCCACCTTATTTAATAAATTACAGATTGTTTTGGGGCCAAAACTATTAATATTGTTCAAGAAAAATAGATAATTATCTTCTTTAACCATTTTTTACCACCTCTGTACAAATATTATAACTCTACTATTTAAAATATGCAAATAAATTTTTATTTTATACAGGATGTAGTAAATAATTATCGAAATAAATATATTAGAAGAATTATTTAGGGGGGGATTCTATTGTTAAAGTCAACTAAATACAATACTATACTATATTATATCAGTTTATTATGTTTTATCCTTGGAATTATAATGATTATACCTCTTTTAATTTCTTTTTTTTACCAAGAAGGTATTGAAATATATCAGGCTTTTTATTATACTACAGTAATTTCATTTTTAGCAGGTGTACTGTTAAAACTTCCTACAAATAATGAAGAGATAGAAATTGATCTTACAACAGCTATGCTCCTTTGTGCATTAGCCTGGATTACTGTATCTATACTGGGAGCGCTTCCTTTTATGATGGCTATAGATAAATCTTTTATCGATTCTTTTTTCGAGGCAGTAAGCGGATTTACTACTACTGGTATTACAGTTTTTACAGGTTTAGAGTTAATGCCTAAATCAATAATTTTTTGGAGAAGCCTAATGCAGTTATTGGGTGGACTTGGTATTTTAACTTTTTTCTTATTAATTGCAACTCGATCTAAGGGTGAATCCTGGCAGCTTTTTAGTGCAGAAAGTCATAAGATCAATGTTTCAAGGCCGGTACCCAATGTTTTTAAAACTATTGAAATTTTGTGGGCTATTTATTTGACGTTTGTATTATTAGAGACATTAATCTTAATGATACTTGGTCTATCGTTTTTTGATGCAATCACACACAGTTTTTGCACACTTTCGACAGGTGGTTTTTCTCGTTATGATGCTTCAATTGGACACTATGCAGCAAGTGGTTTTTCTCAAGCTATTATAATTGAATATGTTATTACTTTTTTTATGTTTTTAGGTGGTATGAATTTTCTCCTTCACTACAGATTATTTACCAGAGATCTGGAGAGTGTAAAAGCTAATTCGGAATTAAAAACTTATCTAAAAATCATTTTATATTCAAGTATTTTTATTGCTGTTTTAATTATTCTGTTTAATACCGCTCTAGAAAGCAGTGCTGAAGAAATATTTAGAAAAACTATTTTCCAGGTAACTTCAATTTTAACTACAACTGGATTTGGAACTCAAAATATTAATTCAAGCTTTTTCCCGGCAGCTGCCAGACAGCTATTTATTGTTTTTATGCTGATCGGTGGAAGTGTTGGCTCAACTTCAGGTGGAATAAAAATAATGAGATTGAATATTTTAGGAGGTCTTTTTAAAAGAGAAGTGAAGAAAGTTTACCTTCCTAATAGAGCTGTTTTGCCTGTAACACTTGATAAACAAATTATTAGAAATGACGAAATTAATAAATTAACAGGACTTTTTACTTTCTGGTTGTTTTTAATTTTAATTGGTGGAGTAATCACTTCAATTTTTTCAGACTTAAATGGTTGGCAGGCATATTCAGGTATGTTTTCTGCAATGGGTAATATAGGGCCTTTCTTCTTTTCTGTAGAAGAAATGGCTTCAATGTCTCCAATAATTAAAATGACATATATTTTTGGAATGCTGGCAGGTAGATTAGAAATTTTACCAGTAATAATATTGTTTTCCAGAAAAGCATGGAAATAAGCTCTTTAAATTATCTAGCTATAATAAGTTTTAAAGTGTAAATCCTAAAGAATTATTATCGAAACAGCCAAGAAAAATCCATCCAAGCTGTTTTATCGGGTGGAGAGGTTCACCAATACATAAAATATGGGGGAATTTAAATGTATATTATTATTGCAGGTGGTGGAATTGCAGGAAGTAATTTAACTAAAAATCTCGTTGAAAAACACGATGTTATAGTAATTGAAAAAGAACAGAGTACTGCTGAAAAAATTTACAGCCGTTATGGAGCTGTAACTGTATTAGGAAATGCAACAAAAATAGATGTTTTAAAAGAAGCAGGTATTGAAAAATGTGATATTGCAATAGCTGTAATGAGAAATGATGCTGATAATCTTTCTTTTTCTCTCTTAGCTAAAAACTTTGGTGTAGAAAAAATACTTGTTAGAATGAGGGAGCCTGAATACGAAAGTGCATATAAAATGGCTGGAGCAACAAATATTGCTGCAACTATGGAATTAATAGTTGATAAATTTATTACTGATATTGAAGAACCTGAGGTAAGAAAAGTTGCATCTCTGGGTGATGGAAAAGCAGAAGTTTCAATATTAACAATTCCACCTGAATCCAGAATATCAGGTATGAAAATTTCTGAAATTGTAAGTCAGGAAAAGTTTCCTGATGGTACGGTTATTGCAGGAATTTATGATAAAAAAAGAGACCGTTTTATTGTGCCAAGAGGAAATAGAGAAATATTTGCAGGAAATCAAGTTTTTCTTGTTGCATCTAAAGAAGATATGGAAAGAGCAGCCAACTTTTTATTAAATAAATAAATTTCAAAAAGACTCCACATAATGTGGAGTCTTTTATAATTAAAAATTAAATTATTTATATTCTTACTATAGTCTAGCTTAATATAATTCTATTTCTGCAGATAATGAAACATTAATATTAACCTTCTCTTCTTCAACTGGAACCGGAATACTTGCAGATTCTGCAGATCTACTACCCATAAGAGCAGAATCTAATGACTGGCCAATTATATTTTGTCTTCCCAGGTTCACATTTACTATCCTATAATTTTCTTTATCTAAATTATTAGCAATAAAAGCAGCTTTATCTTTTAAACTAGTTAAGGCCATTTCTGTTACTTCATCTAAAGCTTCTTCATTATTTTTTAAACGATAGTTAATATTTTGTACATTATTTGCTCCAGCTTCTAAAAGCTGTCCCAATAAAACTGGAAGTTCCTCTAAGTTTTCTGTTGTAAATTTGATCTGATTAGTAACTCTGTAATATGTTTCTCTTTCCTTATCTTTATTGTAACGGGTCAGTGGATAAACCCTGTAGTACTGTGTTTCTAGATTCACCAGATCTCTTTCTTCAAGAATAGTCATTAAATTACTCACAGTCTGGCTGTTTTCTCTAACTGCCTCAGCCTGGTTTTCGTTTTCATTCTGGAAGCCAAGGACAACATCAACAATATTTGGTTCAAATTCCTTCTGCCTTGAAATGCTTAAATTAGTAGTTATATAATCCTTTTCTACTTCTTTTTCAACAACCTGAACTGGTGGCTGTGCCTGATTTGCTGATGTATCAAAATAAAGTCCATTAACAACTAAAACAGAAAGTAATATTAAAGCTAAAAACACTAAAAACATTCCTACATTTTTACTCATAAACTTTCCCTCCTCTAAATTACTTTAAGCAATATATTTTTTCTTTATTTCACCTGACTTCATAAGTCCATATTCTGTTGCTAAAGGACCAAAAATTTCTGTAAAGAAAGAAGT
>CAZYRX010000014.1:0-3132 GCA_964649895.1 uncultured Halanaerobium sp. | reverse complement strand
AGGTGAAATATGTAAAAACACTGCAAGAGCAGTAGTTCCAAAAATTGTAGCTAATATAAGTAATACTTTTCTGCTTTCAGATCCACATCTTGACATCAAATGCTGAGATAGATAACCAACCAGAAAGCCTAAAATTATTGCTGCAGAAACTTTTAAAAATGGATAGAAAAATATGTTTAAAAATGTTATTTCTGCACCGGGAGTTGCAAGAGTCAAAGACAATGGCTCCATAAATGAAAAAATTAATAAAGCCAAAAACTCATCTAATGCAAGTACAACCATTAAAGTTGCAGAAAGCTCTCCCTGAATACTGTACTCTTTTAAAACCATTACCGTAGCTGCTGGTGCTGTTGCAGTTGCAATTGTGCCGAGCATTATCGCTACAATAGGAGATTGGCCTAATAAAAGCATAGAACCTGTAACCAAAATAAAAGCACCAATTGATTCAAACAATACAATTAATGCAAGTTCTAATTCTAACTTTTTTAAGATTTTAATATATAATGATGTCCCAATACTGAATGAAATAAAAGATACTGCTAATACAGTAATAAAATTAAAGGTGTTCAAAAGATAATTATACCAGGCTACAAATTCTTTAGATAAAAAAGGCATGCTTTCTACTACACTTTTACTAAAAATAGTTCCTAAAATTATATAGCCGACAACACTTGGAATCCTAAATTTGTCAGTTATTGTTTTTACAATAAAAGCAAATAACAGCAGTAAACCAATCACAAATATAAGTTTATCACTCTTATGATTTAATAACATCCACTGCTGTAAACTGTTTAGATTTTCTAAAATATAATAGTCCTGCAATAGAATTCCCCCATATTAGATTTTGTTTGCTAGATATTAAGTATTTACTTGAATATCTAATTATTTTCTTTTCTTACTACAAAACTTATTTTATCAAAATTATTATCTTTTAGCAATTGAATTAGAGAAATTACAGCTTCAAAATTACTTTTTTTATCTGCATAGATTTTTACTGACTTATCTCCTCTTTGCTCAATATTAGCTGCAAGAAATTCACCAAGGTCTATTTCACTATATTGTTTCTCATTGTAAAAATATTGGTTATTTTGGTCTACAAATAACTCTACTATTTCTACATCATTTGAATTTCCTAAATTGCTATCTGGTACAGTTATATTATAGAGAGCTTCTTCTCCCTGAAGGGTGGAAGATACTAAAAAGAATATCAAAAGCAAAAATACTATGTCAATCATGGGGGCCAAATTTAGTGCTGCTTCTTTCCTTTTAGGCTGATATTTCATTTTTATCAACCCCTTTTAAACTAGAGTCTATCTCCTTTAAAGATGGTTTATTTCTTTTCTCTCTTTTTTCAATTCCACTATTTTGCTGAGCATTTGTTTCTGACTCTCCTATAATTTCTTTTTCAAAAAGTATATGCTCAACCTCTAAACGAAGATTTCCCATCTTATTTGTTAACTTATCTATTTTTGAATAAAAGTAATGATAAAATGCAGCAGCAGGCAGAGAAATAACAAGTCCAGCTGCAGTTGTTAATAATGCCTCAGAAATACCAAGGGCCATCTGTTCTGGATTACCTCCAATTCCTAAAACCTGAAAAGTTTTGATCATACCACTTACTGTACCTAAAAGACCTAAAGTTGGAGCAACCTGAGCGATAAAATTAAGTAGACCGAGTCCTCTTTCTAATTCTGGTAATCTATCAACTTCTTCAGCATCCATAAACAGCCCAAATTGTTCTCTGTTTTGAGGTTTCTTTTTGAGTACAGTATTATATATTTGTGCAGTTATACCTTTATTATTTTTTATTATATTATTTTCATCAGCTCTACCTTCATAAAAGTTCTGAATGTCATCAAGATAGCGCTTTTTATTAATATTCCGATATTTTATGATATAAATAATTGTTCTTTCTATAACCATAAAAATCAAAACAAAAGCTGCCAGAAGTAATGGGTATGCGACTATTCCTGATTTAGCAATAAATTCATTGATCATAACTAATTCCCCCAGTTAGTCTAATTTAAATTTGATAGGTATCAATATTTTTACATTTACATTTTCATCATCTAATTTTGCAGGATTGAATTTCCAGTTTTTTACGGCATCTAAAGCAGCTTGATCAAATAAATTATAACCGGAACTTTCATATACTTCCAATTCACTTGTCTTACCTTCTTTATCTATTTTTAAACTCAATAAAACTCCAGCTTCAATTTCTCTTCTAATCATCTGTGATGGGTATTCAGGCTGTTTATAATCACTAATAGTTGGTTTAGTAATCTCATTATTTCCACTCTGACGAAGATCATAAACCTTTTGTTCTGAAGTTCCTTCAGAATTTAAGTTGGAACTTTGACTTGAACTATCAGCTGCAGATTCACTCTCAGTAGAACTTTGTCCAGCATTTTCTGCATTATTTTCATCTAACTTCTTAACTGTTTGAGAATTAGAATCTATCTGATTACTATCTTCTTCCACACTTTCATTAGAATCTGTTTCAAGCTCTGCTAAATATTTTTCAAGATCAAACCTCTCAGTTTTACTATTTTTACTTTCTTCTTTTTCTTCTTGAACAGCCTCTTCCTGCTGAGTCATCCAAGCTGGCATATCATTTGTTTCTTCAATGATTTCTTCCTCTTCAATTATTGTTTCCTCAATTATCTCTTTTGGTTCTTCTTTTTCTTGAGGTTCATCTATTACCGGTTTTTTTTCTGTTACGACTTCAGCTTCCGGTTCTTGCTCTTTTTTAATTAATTCTTCTTTCGTATCTTTTTCTCTTTCTTCAGGCTTTTTTTCCTCAGGTTTTTCTTGCACTAACTCTTCTTGTTTCACTTCTTCTTCAGAATCACTGCTGTTATCTCCCGAAACTTCTCCAGAATCAGCTGTCATTATTCCTTGAGGATCTGATAATAAGACTTCTATTTCTATCTCCTGCTCTTCTCTTTGATATATATCTTCTGCTAGAAGCTGTAATGGGCAAGCCTCCAGCAGAAGAAAAAGGGATAATGACAGGATAAAGCTGAAGGTGAAAACATATTTATCAAATTTATTCACTGTCATCCCCCTTTCCAGGTAATTTTAATTAAAACTTGGTGCTTAAGTTAACCATAAAGTTACGTCCAGGCATTG
>CAZYRX010000013.1:0-39577 GCA_964649895.1 uncultured Halanaerobium sp. | reverse complement strand
TTATTTAAAAACAAAAGTAAATATATAAGCTAAAAACTCAAAAGCTATTATAGTGGTAATAAATAAAACAAAATACTTGCCAATTTTCATTACATTCGGTGAAATTTCAAATTTATTAATCATACTGCTTAAAAATTTTATCAAAAGATAATATAAACCTCCAATAATAACAGGTGAAATAATAAAAGAGGACAAAAGTATAAATGCAGCTCCCTTAAAAGTAAATAAAACATCATTAGTATATGTAAGAAAAATAGTTATAATTAATGATATATACAAACCAAGTGATCCACATTGTTTCTGAAATGCATCAATAGAATTCAATTATAAACAACTCCTAAATAATAAGTAGTTTGAATAGTTTAATATAGAATCACTTATATTATGAAAAAAACTGCTATAATATAAGTGATCTCATCTTTTTTCCTTCAGTACTTCTAAAAAGTTCCACCATTCCAGCCCCACATCTTGCCTGGAGCATCACTAAACTCAATATAAACCCTGTTTTTAGGAATATTTAATTCTTCTTTTACAAAATCGCAAAGCATTTTAGAAAGTCTTTCTGTCATAGATTCTTTAAGCCCAATGCTTTTCAATTCTATAAATGCTGCTGGTTTTTTAGTTCCGCCAAAACTCATTTCAATATCAGGTTCAAGTGCTACCATAACATAAGACTCAGATTTACCAAGTTCTTCTGCTGCTTTTGCAGACAATCTTTTAATTAAATCTCTATCTTCTATAATCTGATTTGTCTGCATTTTTAAATAAGGCATTTTATCAGCTCCTTTTGTTATAATTTACTATTTAATATTTATTATATCATATATATTTAATTATAAGGTAATCAAATTATCTATGCAAAATTATTAATAATTTTTGTAGCTTAGCCAAGTAAGAAATTTAAATTTTTTTATTTTAAATTAGCCTTGACAAAGTGAAATTCATAGTATATTATATGTATAGAGTTAAATGATAATAATAATCATTACTAATAAGAATTAACAGGAGGAATTTAAAATGAAAAATTACGAAAATGTTCAAACTTACTTATCAAATGTTTCTGTATTAATTACTAAACTGCACAATCTTCACTGGAATGTAGAAGGAAAGCGCTTTATGCAGATTCACAACTTTACAGAAGAGCTTTATGATTATTTCTTCGAAATGTATGATGAAGTTGCAGAATTACTCAAAATGAAAGGTGAAATGCCCCTTTCCACAATGGAAGACTATCTGGAAGCAGCTACAATTGAAGAAGTTGAAGCAAAAGCATTTACACCTGATGAAGTACTTGCAATAGTCGAAGATGATCTTAAAGAAATGAAAGAAATGGCAGTAGAAATTAGAAACCAAGCTGATGAAGAAGGCGATTTTGAAATAGTCGGCGAATTTGAAGAACATGTTGGTGACTACAGCAAAAACTTATGGTTCATCAGAGCTATTCGCGCCTAATTCAATTTAAATATATTGATTTAGTTTAGTATAAAACTAAGAACTAATATAATTTTATAACTGCTTATTAACCAGACCCATTTAGTATTATTCTAAATGGGTCTTTTTTTATATTTGCTTTTTCTGCAGGATATTTAATTACAAACTAGAATATATTTTTAAGAAGGGAGAATCCAGCATGAAAAAAATAATAGCAATTTTAATATTTATTTCTATTTTTAATTTAACTTTTATTGCAGGCGCTCAAGAACTAGAACTTAAAGATACCTGGATTTCGGAAAAACCACAGGGGAATCATGGAGGCACCTTAGTTACAACATTATTAGGTGACCCAAAAACTTTTAATACTCTAATTGCTCAGGAAACAAGTTCAAGTGATGTTACTGATGGGCCTATATTTGAAAGCTTAGTAACTCGAAATGGAGTAACAACAGAATTTGAAGGAGAACTTGCCAAGGATTGGGAAATAAGTTCGGATGGTAGAATCTATACTTTCTATTTAAGAGAAGGTGTTCAGTGGAGTGATGGAGTAGAATTTACTGCTGATGATGTAATATTTACATTTGATCTCATTGCTGATGAAAATATTCCAACAAGCAGTAGAGATGTTTTGAAAATCGATGGTGAATTTCCTAAATATAAAAAATTAGATAAATATACAGTCCAGTTTGAACTGCCGAAATCTTTTGCACCTTTTATGAATAATATGCTTGCACGAATTTTACCAAAACATAAATTACATGCAATCTGGAAAAATGGTGATTTTAACTCGGCCTGGAGTATTGATACAGAACCAGCAGAGATTGTTGGTACTGGACCATACAAGCTTATTGATTACAAAAATGGTGAAAGAATTGTCATGGAAAAAAATCCATACTATTGGCGCAAAGATCCAGAAGGCAAAACTCTTCCATATATAAAGAGATGGGTAAGAATAATTGTCGACAGCCAAGAAACAATGACTCTACTCTTTGATAGAGGTCAAACTCATTATCTTGGGGTTAGAGGTATAGACTATAAAAGATATAGTGATAAAGCTCAAATGGAAGATTTTCAATTAATTGATGCTGGACCAACCTTTGCCACTAATTTTTTAGTATTTAATATGAACCCCCGCAACCCTAAGTTAGAAGAAGAACCATGGAAATATGAATGGTTTACAAATATCAATTTCAGAAGAGCGATTGCTTATTCATTTGATAAAGATACAATGATCAATCAGGCACTGGCCGGACAGGGCAGCAAGCAGTGGAGCCCTGTAAGTGCTCCCAATAAAGTATTCTTAAATGAAGATGTAGATAAATATCCATATAGTTTAGAAAAAGCAAGAGAAGAGCTTAAAAAAGGTGGTTTTAGCTGGGATGATAATGGTAATTTGATTGACAAAGAGGGCAGAACAGTTGAATTTAATATGCTGACAAATGCAGGTGCTACTGTTCGAGAATCTCTTTTAAATATTATTGCTGCAGAACTTAGAAACCTAGGTATGAAAGTGAATTCTACACCAATAGAGTTCAATAAAATGGTCAGCAAATTAATGAGTGAATGGGATTTTGATACAATATTAATTGGTCTAACGGGTGGTGTTGAGCCTCATGCCGGTTCAAATGTCTGGCCTTCAAATGGACATCTCCATATGTGGAATCCTCAGCAGGAAGAACCATCTACAGAATGGGAAGCAAGAATTGATGAGCTATTTAAAAAAGGAGCAGAAACTGTAGAAACTAATAAGAGAGTAGAATATTATAGTGAATTTCAGCAGATAATTTCTGAAAAATTACCTGTTATTTATACAGTTACACCTAACTCTATCTATGCGGTAAGAGACAGCCTTAAAAATACAGAAGTAACAGCTTTTGGTGGAGTAATCTGGAATATTCATGAACTCTATCTGGAGAATTAATAATTATGAAAACTTATATTATTAGACGTATATTAATTGTTATTCCTCTGCTCTTTGCTATTTCTATAATGTCTTTTTTTATAATGCAGCTTTCACCAGGCAGTTATTTAGATCAGATGAGGATGAACCCAGATATTTCTGAGGAGCTATTAAATAAAATGGAGTCCGATTTTGGTCTTGATAAAAATGTTTTTACTCAGTATTTTTACTGGCTGGGCCAGGTTCTTCGTGGAAATCTAGGTGAATCATTTACCTATAGAATATCTGTAACAAAAGTTATTGGCAGCAGATTATTTAATACTGTTTTGCTATCAACTGCTGCAATGTTTATAGCTTGGGGAATTGCACTCCCGGCCGGTATTTATTCTGCAACTCACCGCTACAGCTTTTTTGACAATTTTTTAAGTGTACTTTCTTTTGTTGGTCTCTCAATACCAAATTTCTTTTTTGCTCTGCTTTTGCTCTTCCTTATTGTGAGATATAATATCCCACTACCTGTTAATGGCATGACCAGTGTTATGTATGACTATATGACCCCAGTTAATAAGATTCTAGATATCTTAAAACATCTTCTAGTTCCTGCCATTGTACTTGGTACAGCAGGAACTGCTACTTTAATGAGGCAGATGAGGGGACAGATGCTTGATGTAATTAACAGTGATTATATTAGAACTGCAAGGGCAAAAGGTTTAAAAGAAAGAACTGTTATAAACAGACATGCACTCAGAAATGCCATTAATCCAATGATTACAATTTTTGGATTTCAATTAAGCTCATTATTTAGTGGAGCTGCTTTGACGGAAATAGTTACAGGCTGGCCAGGTCTTGGGAAAATGATGTTAACAGCAGTTAGATCTAAAGACCTTTATCTGGCAATGGCAGGAATGATGATGGGCAGTTTAATGCTTATTTTAGGTAATTTAGCAGCAGATATTTTACTAGCTTTAAATGATCCACGAATCCGCTATAATTAAAACTGTATTTTTTGTTCAATATACAGCAAAAGAGAAATTGGGGTGTTCTGATGAATTTTAACATAAAAAAAGATAATAAGGATCAAAAGATATCATCAAAAACTGCATCTTCTCTATGGAGTAAAAAATTAAGAAGATTTATGAATAACAAATTTGCCCTAACAGCAGGGTTTATAATTATATTTTTATATTTACTTGTTATCTTTGCACCGATTTTTGCTCCCTATAATCCTAGTAGAACTTTTAAAGAAAAATTTTTCCATCCACCAACTAAAATATATTTTAGTGATGAAAATGGTTTGAGCAGACCATATATATATAATACTGAATCCAAAAATTGGGCACAATATAATATTGATTACGAAAAAAAATATTATCTTAACTTTTTTGAAAAAGGTGACAAATATAAACTTTTTGGATTTTTTGAGACAGATATACACCTATTTCAAGTTGAAGGAGACATACCAATATTTTTACTTGGTAGTGATGATTATGGAAGGGATATCTTCACCCGCATACTTTATGGAGGAAGGGTTTCTCTATTTATAGGTTTTGCAGCAATAATTATCACAACAGTAATAGGTTTAGTAATAGGAGGTATATCAGGTTATTATGGTGGAATAATAGACAACATAATTATGAGAACTGCAGAAATAATAATGTCTATTCCAGGATTCTACTTACTTTTAGCTCTAGCAGCTGTGTTACCTTTAGATATTTCTTCAGCTTTTAGATTCTTCTTAATAGTTTCTATTTTAGCTTTTCAAGGTTGGGCAGGAATGGCAAGGGTAATCCGAGGTATGGTATTATCAATAAAAAATGAAGAATATGTGCTTGCGGCAAAATCTATTGGTGCTAATGATAAAAGAATAATCACAAAACACGTTTTGCCCTCTACAGCCACTTATGTAATTATTAGAGCAACAGTTGCAATACCGGGTTATATTATAATGGAAAGTGGATTGAGTTTTATTGGGCTTGGAATACAGGAACCTTCGGCAAGTTGGGGCAATATGCTCAGCTCAGCTCAAAACATTAGTAAAATCAATAATTTCCCCTGGCTTTTACTTCCTGGTCTATTTATCTTTATAACTGTATTAAGCTATAATATTTTAGGAGATGGCTTAAGGGATGCTTTTGATCCAAAATTTACTAATTAAAGTAATTACTTAATATATATTTCAATAATAAAGAAAACAGCTCCTCATATTTGCTGTCCGAATTTGATATAATAACTTCGGATGCTTTAAAGGAGCTGTTTTGTTATAAATATATTTTTTTAATTATTTTTTTTCCTCTGTCTGGAGCCTGGAATACCAAGAGATTTTCTGTATTTAGCTACTGTTCTTCTTGATATTTCAATTCCATATTCTAAATTTAACACCTCAGCTAATTTACTATCACTTAATGGAGAATTTTTTTCCTCTTCATAAATCTCTTCACTTATTATTGCCTTAATACTAACAGAAGATAAATTTTCAATTCCACTATTAAAGAAAAACTTGAGGCTGAATACGCCATGAGGAGTCTGAAGATATTTCCCTGTCGTTGCCCTACTAACAGTCGATTCGTGCATTTCTATTTCTTCTGCAACTTCTTCCATTGTCATAACATATAAATATTTTAAACCTTTATCAAAAAAATCTTTCTGTTTTTTTATTATTGCTTTTACAATTTTTTTTATAGTTTCTCTTCTCTGTTCTATACTTTTTATTAACCACAAAGCAGATTGATATTTTTGTTTTAGATATTCACTAATTTCTTCATCATCCTGATTTTTAAGCAGATTATAATAATAAGAACTTATTCTTAGTGTAGGATAAGAATCTTGATTAAAATGAACTTCATAATCATCATCAGCCTTCTTAACCACCAAATCAGGATCAATATACTCTGTATTACATTCAGCAAAATCACTGTCATGTTTGATATCAAGCTTTTTTATTTTTTTATATATTTCTGCTACTTGGTCATGAGTAAAATCAAAAAGCTCAGCAATAACTTCTAAATCTAAAGTGAGTTCTCCTGATTGATTCATGCTACCAACTATAAATTTACCAATTTCTATTTGCTCGTCATCTAAAACTTCAAATAATTGATTTTCTAAAAACTCACAAAAAGGAGGATGATATGCAACAAAATTCTCGTATTCAACACTATCTTTTTTTATTGAATTGAAACTAGCCTGTCTTGAATTAAAATCCTTATTTGCTTCAAGTAGATCAAGTAAGGGATTTTCTTTTATTTCTTCCTGAATATATTCACTTAATTCAAGACTGCTGTACTGAAGTATTTGAATCGCCATCTGCAGTCTAGGTGTCATTACAAGTTCTTGTTTTTGTTCAAGATTTATATTAACATCAAGCTTCATAAATTACTCTCCTTGAAAAATAAATAGTATATTTTGGTTATTTTGTTGTTTGATTATTTGAAAATTGACTTTCCTCGGGACAAGCCCACGAGGTTTGCGAGTAGACTTTAGCTTCTATCACTAAAACAGACTTAAAATATCAAATTAACCAACTGCCATGAAAACTAATATATAGTGAAAAATACCTCCAACTAAAATGAAAAAATGGAAAATTTCGTGAAAACCAAAATTAGGATTTATTACAGGTTTTTTGAGTAAATAAAAAACAGCTCCTGCAGTAAATGACAGACCACCAGCAAACATTAATAATAATGAAGATGTCGGCATTGTCATAAATAGCTGATGAAATGCAAAGATGCCAATCCATCCCATAAGAAGATAGATAATTGTATACAAAATCCTTGGAGTATTAAAATAAAGAAATTTTAAGAAAAAACCACCAAGTACTAAGCTCCACTGCAAAATAATAATTAGCCAGCGCATCCATCCTTCTAAATATATATAAGCTACTGGAGTATAAGAACCGGCAATCATAACAAAAATTGCAAAATGATCTAATTTCCTCCAAATAGATCTTTCATCATCCTCTTTTTTAAATGCATGATATAGAGAACTTGCTAAAAATAAAAACATTACAGAAATACCATAAACCAATGCTACAGTTAATTTCCCTGGATTATCTAAAGCTCTAAAAATCAAAAATATAACTCCAATAAAAGCAAGTAAAAAACCAATAAAATGAGAATAAAAAGATACTTTTTCTTCGTTACGCATTAAACTCAACCTCCAATTCAATTATTTCACTTAATTATATCATTATTATGAATTCATAAAAGCAAAACTAGCAACATATTACATATTGAAGGTCAACTTTTCATAAAACTTTTTTACTATTCGCATAATTATTATAACATCTTTAACTAATAATATCAGCATTAATAATTATTTATTCATTAAGATTGCTTTCTATTTTTCCTAATTGACCCTCGTGGCAGGCCCACGAGGTTTGCGATTAGACTTTAGCTTCTATCACTTAAAACCCGATGGATTTTTCCACCGGGTTAAAAATAATTGCTGCTATACTGCTAAAAATTAAATTCAATATCATTCAACTAGCTCTAATGCAATTTCCATCATATCAGTAAAAGTCTGCTCTCTTTCTTTAGATGTTGTTTCTTTTCCAGTTACTAATGAATCGCTTACTGTAAGGATGCTTAATGCATCAACACCATATTTAGCAGCAAGTGTAAACAGCTCTGCAGTTTCCATTTCTACTGCTAAAACTCCATACTGTCTCCATTTTTTCCATGCTTCTGAATCATCATTATAAAAGGAATCAGAGCTGAGTATTGTGCCTACTTTTACGTCTATTCTTTTTTCCTCTGCAATCTTATATGCCTTTGATAAAAGTTTAAAACTTGCAGCGGGGGCATAATCCTTGCCGTCAAAGCGTAATTTATTCATCTGAGAATTACTACAGGCTGCTTTTGCTAGAATTACATCTCTCACTTTAGCATCTTTATTAAATGAACCACATGAGCCAACTCTAATCAAATTTTTAACACCATAATCACGAATAAGTTCATTAACATAAATTGATAGAGAAGGCATTCCCATTCCTGTCCCCTG
Organism: uncultured Halanaerobium sp.; assembly: GCA_964649895.1. Lineage (GTDB taxonomy): Bacteria > Bacillota > Halanaerobiia > Halanaerobiales > Halanaerobiaceae > Halanaerobium. Next base: position 31,248 of record CAZYRX010000013.1, on the reverse strand, counting down.
TGTAGATACCTTTTTACCCTTATATCTTCCTGTAAATCCATACATACCTCTAATATCATTATATTGGACTACATCATCTAAATATTTCTCTGCTATAAATTTAGCTCTTAATGGATCCCCTGGTAATAGAATAGTTTCTGCAATTTCCCCTTTTTTAGCACCAATATGAACACTCATTTAAATTCCTCCTCTTTATAATCTCTTCATTGAACAAATTATATAATTAAAAGCAATTACTTAAAACAAATATCTTTATTACCACTTGTGATGAACACTTTCTCTAATATATTGATCATATATCTCATCCACCCTTTTCATTACTTCAGGAGAAAGGTCCTCAGCTTCTGAAGCAGCAGCATTGTCTTTAACCTGCCATGGCTTTTTTCCTCCTGGAATAACACAGCTAACTGCATCATTCATTAAAATCCATTTAAGAGCAAATTGAGCCATAGTCAGACTTTCTGGCTTGATTTTCTTAAGCTCTTCTACTGCTTTCAGACCAAGTTCAAAATCGATACCTGAAAAAGTCTCTCCTCTGTCGAATGCTTCTCCTTCTCGGTTAAAATTCCTATGGTCATCTTCTGCAAAAGTACTGTCCTCAGAAAACTTACCTGTTAAAAGACCACTTGCAAGTGGAACTCTACAGATAATTCCGACATTTTTCTTTTTAGCAATATCAAAAAATTCATCAGCAGGTTTATGCCTAAACATATTATATATTATCTGGACTGTAGATAGGCCATCATATTTTACAGCCTGTATTGCTTCTTCTACTTTTTCTACACTTACACCAAAATTCTTAATCTTCCCTGCCTTCACCATGTCTTCAAGAGCTGCAAAAACTTCTTCCTGATAGTATACTTCTGTAGGTGGACAGTGCAGCTGAAGTAGATCAATTCTATCTACATCTAAATTTTTAAGACTTCTATCCACAAATGAATTAAGATTTCCCTTATTATACCCCTCTGCTGTGTGAGGATCAAGTCTTCTTCCTGCCTTAGTTGCTATATGTATTTCCTTATCAGTCTCTTTTCTTAGCTTTGCCATCAGCCTCTCACTTCTTCCATCACCATAAACATCAGCTGTATCGAAAAAGTTGATACCGAGTTCAAGGGCCTGTCTCAGTGTTTTTAAACTTGTTTCATCATCAACTTCACCCCAAGAACCTCCGATAGCCCAACCACCAAAAGATACTTCCGAAACTCTAAAATCTGTTTTACCTAGTGTTCTATAATTCATAATAAGGCCTCCCTCCTCATATAATATACAATATAAGAATATCACATAATTGATTATTTTTAAATAGAAAGAGCACCTGAAATCTCAGGTGCTCTTTCTATCATTATCTTATTATATTTTTGATTTCGTTTTAATAGTTGCCTAAGTTTTTAAATGCATTAAGCTCAACTCTGTTATTTTTTTCAAGTTTCGCTTCTTTAAGAAATCTAAACATTGTACTAAACATTATAAATCATCCTTTCTTATAAACTTATATTAGTTATTAGGATAAGTTAATAATAATTTTTTATTCTCTTATAAAATTATATTACTTATATTAAAATCAATTATATACTTAATTTTGTTATTGTCAAGTTTAAGACTTAAATTGTAAAAGAAGAACAATTATATTTTACATTTTTTCCTTCACAATATTAATTATAACACCATTATTATTAACTATATTTAAGCTGTACCCATCAACTTTAATACAGCAATAAATATTATAAAAAATAATTAAACAAGTGTCAAATGGTTTAGAAGCTTATTATTCAAGTTCACTTAAGTCAAAAGGAGTTTCTTGATAGACATAATAGTTTAGCCAGTTGACAAAGAGCAAATTAGCATGACCTCTCCAGCGAACAAGTATTTCTTTTTCTGGATTATCATCTTTAAAATAATTTTTTGGGGGATCAATATCAAGTCCTTTATTTATGTCTCTTAAATATTCAGTTTCTAAAGTTTTAGCATCATATTCTGAATGGCCAGTTGCAAATACCTGTCTACCATTATTATTTACCATTAAATATACACCAGATTCCTCAGATTCAGAAAGTATTTCAATCCCATCTATTTTTTCTATATCCTCTCTTCTTGTCTCAGTATATCTAGAATGAGGAACATAAAATAAATCATCAAACCCTCTCATTAATTTGACATGCTTTTTGTTTTTTGTATGTGGAAACACACCAAACATCTTTTCTGGAAGTGGATGTTTAGGAACACCATAATGATGATAAAGAGCTGCCTGACTTCCCCAACAAATATGCAGTGTAGAAAATACATGGTGTAAGCTCCAGTCCATGATCTCTTTTAATTCATCCCAGTAATCTACCTCTTCAAATGGCAGAGTTTCAACTGGGGCTCCAGTTATTATCATACCATCATAATTTTGATCTTTAATTTCATCAAAAGTATTATAAAACTTAATCAAATGTGATTCATCTGTATTTTTAGAATTATGACTAGCTGGATGAAGCAAATCTACATCCACCTGCAGGGGTGAATTACCTATCAAACGAAGTATCTGTGTCTCAGTAATAATTTTTGTAGGCATTAGATTTAATATTAATATTCTTAGAGAACGAATATCCTGATGAGTAGCTCTTGATTCTTTCATTACAAATATATTTTCATTTTCAAGGGTTTCTACTGCTGGTAATTCATCCTGAATTTTAATTGGCATTATACTCACTCCTCTTCTACTTCATGCGCAATATATTTATTTGCTGTGTTATTAATTATTTTTGTGAAATTTCTAAAGCCTGATCAAGATCAGTCTTTAAATCAATTATATCCTCAATACCAACCGATAACCTAATTAAAGCTGGAGTTATACCAGTTTTAATTAAATCTTCTTCACTTAACTGCTGATGTGTTGTACTAGCTGGATGAATTGCTAATGATTTTGCATCACCAACATTTGCTAAGTGCAGGAATATCTCAAGATTATTTATGAACTTTTCAGCAGTTTCTTTTCCTCCTTTGATACCAAAGGTCACCATTCCTCCAAAGCCTTTTTCTAAATATTTCTCCGCATTTTTATGAGAATCATGTTCTTTGAGCCCGGGATAATTAACCCAGTCTACGCGATCATCATTCTGTAGAAATTCAGCCACTGCAAGTGCATTTTCTGAATGTCTTTCCATTCGTAGACTTAAAGTCTCTAAACCTGTAATTGTTAAAAATGAATTGAAAGGACTTGGTGAACTTCCTAAATCTCTAAGCAGCTGTACCCTTGCCTTAGTAATAAAAGCTGCTTCGCCAAACTCTTCCTGAAATTTGACTCCATGATAGCTTGGATCTGGCTCTACAAGTCCAGGGAATCTTCCAGTATTCCAGTCAAATTTACCACCATCTACAATAATACCACCTATTGAATTTCCATGACCTGCAATGTATTTAGTTGTAGAATGAATAACAATATCTGCACCATATTCTATCGGTCTACACAAATATGGTGAAGCAAAAGTATTATCAACAACCAATGGTACTCCAGCTTGATGAGCGATATCTGCTAGTTTTTTAAAATCTGGAACATTTAAAGTTGGATTAGCTATTGTTTCAACATAAAGAGCCTTTGTCTTTTCACTAACTGCTTCTTTAAAACTTTCAGGGTCATCTGAATCAACAAACTTTACATCAATTCCAAAATTCTTAAAAGTATGTTTAAATAAATTATGTGTGCCTCCATAGATAGAACTTCCACTTATAATTTCATCACCATTTTTACAAATTGTTAAAAGAGCAATTACTTCTGCAGCCTGACCAGATGATACTGCAAGAGCACCAGATCCACCTTCCAAAGCTGCGATTCTTTTTTCAAGTACTGAATTAGTAGGGTTTTGAAGCCTTGTGTAAATATCTCCTTCTTCTTTAAGAGCAAATAAGTCTGCAGCATGTTCAGTACTATCAAATAAATAAGAAGTCGTTTGATAAATTGGAACAGCAGCAGATTTTTTACTTTTTTCTGCCTGATAACCATGATGTAAGGCAATTGTATCAAATTTTAAATCCATTTTTATCCTCCTTGAGTTTTCTTTAATTTAACTTATCCAGAAAAAAATATTAAATAAATAGCATAAAAATATAAAATCCCACAACCTATAAGTAGGAGTGGGTAATTAAATAATATACCTACTTATCTTTCAGGTTCTACCTGCTGGAATTAGCACCGGGCAGTAAAACTGCTGGTTGCTGGGCTTCAAAGGGCCAGTCCCTCCACCTCTCTGGATAAGATTTATTGTTTTTTATTACTTTAACACAGAAAACTAAATCTGTCAAGAAAAATATCGAAAAGCCCCAGCAAACTGGGGCTTTATAATCAATATCAAATATTTATTTATATTTTAAAAGTCACACTCTAACCTTCCAAAATCTTAACAAGTACTTCTCTTTCTGCTGGGCCCATAAAGTCTGTTAAATAAATTCCCTGAGTTGGTCCTAGAAGAAGTTCTCCACCGTCAATGATAAATGAAATATCAACACCAAAAACACTTGACTTAAAATGTGCTGCAGAAGTATTACTTTCAATGTGGCCAAAATCATCATCAAGTTTGTTTATTTCAAACTTGATATCACCAGCAATGTCAGTATTTGAAGTTCCCATCATTGTTACTGCAGCTGAATCATGTGGAATAAAAATCTGCAGTATTCCAGAATCAACACCACTTTCAGCAACCAAATCTTTAATCTGATCAGTGATTTCTACAAATTCAACATCTTGAGTTGATTCAACAGTTAATTTTTTTAACATAAATTTAGCCCCCTTTGTTAAAGGTCATTGTCCAATGAATATTTATGTCTTGAACTATCCAGAACTGATATCTATTTAGACAATTATTAGGGCAATTAATTAGTTTGTCGAAAATTATATCTGCTTATCTTATTACATGTTAATTATAGCATTTATCTTTTTTAGTATCAAGCTTTATAAGGTTATTTTCTGTTTAATCTAGAAATTATAAATATTTTTAAAATTTCTAGATTTATGATAAAATTTATAAATAATAATAGAAAAATCAAAATCTCATATCTGACTCTATTTACAATTAATTTAGATATTTTGAAATAATATAATAAGGGTGAGAGAAATGAAAATATTTATCTTAGAATACTTTGCCAGCAGACCTAAAAACCCGAAAGAAAAACTTTCTTTTTATAATGAAGGAATTAAGATGCTCAGAACAATTATCTCCTCTGCTCTCGATATAGGTTCGATTAAAATCAAAACATTAATTCATGAAGATTTTTATAAAAAACTTATATCTGATTTAACAAAATATAATCAGAAAAAAAACAAAAACCTAAATTTAAATAAAATAGATTTTATGAAAATAAAATTTAGACCAGCTGATTCAAAAAGCTATTTTAATTATCTAAAAAAAATGGAGCTTAAAGATGTTGATTCTTTTTTGCTTATTGCTCCAGAAAGCGATCATATTTTAAAAGATATCACAAAAATTCTAGAGCAGAAAGGAATTAGCAATCTTGGAAGCAGTTCTAAGACAATAAAAAAAGCTGCTGATAAATGGCTGTTCTATAAAAATTTCTCTGATATTATTAAAATACCTGAAAGCAGATTAATAGATGAGAATCTGCATTGTTTAACAGAAAACATTTTTCCAGCAGTTGTTAAAGCAAGATATAGTGCCGGGTCTGAACTCAAAATAGTTAAAAACAAAAATGAATTTTTAAATTACTATAAAGAAGTCCTTAACTATCAGATAAAAAAAAGAGATTATATCATTCAAAAAATTATCCCGGGAACAGCCGGCAGTATTTCTGTAGTTTCAAAAAATGAAAAAGTCAGTATATTAAGTATAAATAAACAAATTATAAATAATGAAGATTTTTCTTATCAGGGTGGTATAATAAATTATCAATTTAAAAATATAAGAAAACTGAAATATGTACTCAAAATAATAAAAGAAACATATCCCGGTCTTAACGGATATTTTGGCATTGATTTCATCTATAATAACGGAGAATATTATTTTTTAGAGATAAATCCAAGGTTTACGTCTTCTATCATTGGCATTGCAGAGCTGTACAATTTTTTTAATTTAATTTTGCCAAACAATAAAAACTTAAATAATCTTATAATCCCTAAATTTTTAAAAAATGAGCAATTCAAATTTTATATAGACTAATTTTTAATTATACTCAGGAAAATCACTATATACTTTGACTTCATCCTCATTATAATCTAATTGATTAAGCCAATAATTCAATTTTTTCCCTTTTAGATATAATTCTTCTTCAGAAATTTCTAAAAGAGGAATCATTACAAAAGCTCTTTTTTCAATTTCTGGATGAGGAATTACTAAATCAGAACTCTGATAATTAATACTGTCATAAAATAAAATGTCAATATCTATTTTTCTGGGCCCCCATTCTATTTCTCTTTCTCTCCCCATTTCTTTTTCGATGTTAAGTATAGTATCAAGTAAATTTTCAGGATTATATGAAGTCTCAATTAATAAAACTGCATTTAAAAAGTCTTCCTGTTCAAGGTATCCATATGGTTTTGTTATATAGACAGAAGATTCTTTTTTAATTTCTATCTTGCTGTTCATATTTATTTTATTTGCAGCTGTTTTTAAAAAATCAAGTCTTGGCTCAATATTTGAACCAAGACCTAGATATGCTTTATTCATTTATTTCTACCTCACTTCTATAACGGCTCATTGTAACAGAAGCTGAAGCTAAAACACCTGGAATAGGTACTGAAGGCTTTTTTATTTCTATTTCGATATAGTCAAGTCTTTCAAATTCGATAAACAATTCTTTAATGATTTGATATGATAATCTTTCCAACAAACGATATTGGTGACTTTCCATAATGTGTCTAATATGTTTGTATACTTCTGAATAACTTACCGTTTTATTGAGATCATCACTCTGAGCAGCCTCAGCAAAATCTAGTTCTGCCGTAAAGTTAACTATAAAACGCTGTCCCTGTTTTTGTTCAGTTTCTCTTACCCCATGATAAGCATAAAAAACCATTTCATTTAAGGCGATTCTATCAATACTCTGCATGTTTTCCCTCCCATTTAACTGCATCTGTCATAACAGCTGTTTTTTTAATCTCAGCTACATCATGTACACGGAGAATACTTGCTCCTTTTAAAATTGAAACAGCAGCAGTAGCAGCTGTTCCGAATAGTCTGTTGTCAACTTCATCTTTATTCACATATTTAATCAACGATTTTCGAGAAGTACCAATTAATATTGGATAACCGAGCTCTTGAAAACTATCCAATCTATTTAAAATTTGTAAATTATGAAACTGTTTTTTCCCAAAACCTATACCGGGATCAATAATTATTTTATCATCTTCAAGGCCTGCATTTAAAGCAAGCTGAATTCCACTCCATATATATTTTTTTATTTCAAAAATTAGGTTTTGATATTTTGGATTATCCTGCATATTTTCGGGTCTTCCCTGAATATGCATGATTATTACAGGTGCAGAAAATTCTGCTGCAGTCTCAGCCATCTTCTTATCAAAATGAAGACCGCTTATATCATTGATAATAGAAGCCCCTTTTTTTAAAGCAGCATGAGCAACTGAGCTTTTATATGTATCTATTGAAATCGGAATACTAGTGACTTTTAGTATTTCTTCAAGTATAGGCAGTAATCTGTTTTTTTCTTCCTCTTCAGAAATTCTTTCAGAACCCGGTCGGCTCGATTCTGCACCTATATCAATAATATCTGCCCCTGCCTTTTCTATTTCAACTGCTCTTTTTATTGCAGCATCCAAATCATTATATTTACCGCCATCTGAAAAAGAATCTGGGGTAAGATTCAATATGCCCATTATTAATGTTTTTTTATTATAATTTAACTCTCCACGATTTGTACTTATCACTTTTTTTGCTGTCATAAATTTGACCCTCCTCGAGGCAAGCCCACGTGGTTTGCGAGCAGACTTTAGATTCTATCAAACCTGTCAATATTTTTAAAATTTATAAATCAACTATTGATTCTGCCTTAATTTAAGCAATTTTTTTGCTGTTTTTTTAAAATCAATTTTATTAACTTCAATTAATTGATCAATCAATTTAAGCTCAAAAAGTTCTTTGCCATTATACGCACCTGCAAAAGCTCCGGTTAAAGCAGCAGTAGTATCTGTGTCTCCACCAAGTTTAACTGCTGCTTCTATAGCTTTTATAGGCTGCTCAGAAAACAATTTAAATACCATTAATGCTGTGGGAACAACCTCATAACTATTAATACCTGTACCAATGACATCACTTAAGAAATTTAGACAGCTCTCTGTATCCTCTCGATTGTCAAAATAAGAAAGCAAAAATTTAACTCTTTGATAACTTGAGGGCTGAAAAGTTTTCAAGCCATAACTTTCTGCTTTTCTCATTAGTTCTAAAACGTCATCAAATATCTGGTCTAAATTTCTATCTGCTAATGCAGATGAAATAAATGCGGTTACCCCAGCCGCAGCAGAAATAGCAGTATCAGTATAGTGGGAGTAATAAGCTAACTTTTCCAGAGTATTTAAAATCTTTTCTTGTTGTTTGATATCAAAAACAATTCCAAGGGGACTTACTTTCATCGGCAGACCACTTGAAAATCCAGCTCGCTCGGATATTGTGAAGTTTTCATCCCTGCTTATCTTTATAATTGTTCTACCTGTGCTTGGTCCAATTATGCCCTTTGTAATTAAATTATTATTATTGATGTATTCTGCGAGATCAGCAAAATAATCATCTTTTGAGAAATCAAGGTTATTGTCTATTAAAAATTCAGCTAAATGTACAGTCAACAATGTATCATCAGTAACTTCTGCTTTTTCTAAATCTCTTTTCAAAAAACTTTCTTCGGGTATATCATAAAAAAACTGTTTATGATTTCTAATATCTTTTATTTTTTCTCTATCCATCATTTCAAAAGGCATTCCTGCAGCATCTCCAAGTGCAAGACCTATTAGTACTCCTTCTGCTCTATCTAAAATTTGCATTAAAACACCTCTTAATTAAGTTATTTTTGTCATAGAAGTATTTATATTTTTCAAATAATCTTTAATTCTTTGGGGATAATTTGCATTAATTATGACAGCTTCAAATTTATCATCCAAAGCACTCTGAGCTTTTTCAAATAAAATGGAAAAATATCCATCAATCAATCCAGATTCACTTAATTTATCAGCTCTTATTGAGCTGGCATGTTCATTATTAATAATATCTTTCTGCTTTAGAAGAATTAATTTATCTGCCCTAGTTCTTTCTGCAGTTTCAAGAGCCATTGTGTCAGATGTAACATCCCAGGAATTTGGTAAAGGATCAAAGTTTTGATAATACAGTAAAGGTAGAAAAATATTTATTCTGTTTGGTAGAGATATATTTTGAGAGAAAAATGAAAATTCTTTAAAAAAATCACTAATTAAGTATGCATTTAATTCTACTGCAGAAATTGCTGCAAAATGGGCAGTTTTTGCTCTTAATTTTAACTCTCTATCAAAATATCTAACCAAATCAGCAGCCTGGCCACCACCAGTTACAATAATAATTTTTATATTTTTTTCTTCAGCAGCTGTCTCTTCAATTAGCTCTGTAATTTTCTTCAATAATTCTATGTTTTCAGTGTTTATAAAACTACCACCAATTTTAATTACTATAATCTTATCCATTATTTACACCACTTTATTATTAATTAAAAGAAAAGCTGCTGCCGTGGCACTTAGTATATTATTTTTTAATATTGATATCTTATCTTCTAGGTCTATAAAATCAAAACTACTTTTTTTCTTTAAATCTTCAGCAAATTTTAGTGCCCCTTTATTTGCAAGTAAAGGTAGTTTTAATTCTGGATCAATGCGAGAATAAACCTGAATTAATTTTTCATAAATTAATTCAATCTCTTTTTGATAGATATAATCTGCAGCTAGTTCAATTTCTTTTAAATTTGCTATATTTAAATCTAAACTGATAAGTCTAGCAATCCTTGCTGCTGCTTCAATTTTAGTTTTTTCTCCATTGTCTGGTGTAGGTATAGTATATTCTTTTTTATTAATTATTCCTTTTAACAGGTGAAGATCAGCAGTATTTGCAAAATATTCATTTATAACATCGATCATTTTCCCCTGATAGGGAATATTTTTTACTAAATACGAAAGGCTGCTGCGTAAATATCCTAAATAAATTAGTTCTCCAGAATGCAGTCGCTCTATGTCAGTAAAACCATCAGCAGCAATTTCTTTGTTAATAACAGGAATTATATCAGTGCTTGTACTACCAATATCAAAAAGTATAAAATCATCCAAAAACTCAGCGACAAAAAGGGCAGATACAGCCCAATTAGCAGCAGCTATTTTTTCTAAATCAATGATGTTTTCCTTCTTTGCTGGAGCACCATTATTACTATAATAAAATATCTCTTTATCATTATAATTATTTTCAAATAAATTTATAATATAATTTATTCCTTCAATTTTACTTTCAAATCTATCTGCAAGTTCTGCAGTCATTGTAACACCATAGAAACTACTATCCCCCAGCTCTAAATTGATTTCTTCGATTATAGGCAGTGGATCCTCTCTCTTATCCCACATTGGGAAGAAGCGGCTGATTGATTTAATAGATTCAATTTTATCTTCAACAGTATTATAATTAATTCTTGCTGCCTTTATATTAGCACCACCTATGTCCCAGCCTGTTATACTAAAATCATCCATTATAAACACCCTCTGCAGTATTATTTGTAATATTTATTTAAAAAGTCAAAGTTGAGTATATTTGCTCATATAAATAATTTATTTTTTTGGGATCAATTTCTGTAATCCTTTCTTTTCCGCTGCAGACAGCTCCTCTAAAGCCGATGATATCAGGATTTATCTCTTTAAGAGTTTCTAAATGGGAGATCCGCAGGGAGCCAGCAAGTGCACTTAGAACCCCTGCTTTTTTAGCGCTTTCTACAAATCTTTTTAGCTGATCTACATTTAAAAAACTGAATAAATTTTTATCATTTTTATTTAAAGTATCTATCATTATTCCATCAATCTCTGTTTCAAAAGCTATTTCATTAAGTATAAAAGGACTTATGGTACCTGCTTTTTTATAATCAGCATATGCTGCTGCAATTAATTTAGTGTTTTTACCGCTTAATTTAGCCGCTTTAACAGCTTCTCTCAGCATCTTTTTGGCAGATTCTTTATCTTTAAATCCATATAAACCCAATTTGATATAATCTACTCCTGTATGAGCAAGACCATAAGTAATTAATGATGCAGTACCAGATTCTCCAGGTAGATCTCCACCAGCTGCACTAATTGGAACATCTTTTACTTTTTCTGTAATTGATTTAATTACTCCAGGATAATTGGCACCGAGAGATCCTTCAGCAGGATTCTTTATATCTAAAATATCAAAATTACAGTTTTTAATTTTTAGAGCCTCACTTAAACTTTGAACACTAATTAATAGTTTCATTTAACAGCCTCCATTATTTTGCAGCCATTCTTCTACAGTGGTATTCTCACAAGTAATAAAATAATTACTTTCTAAATTATCCTCTTCTGCCATTTTTATTTCATCTCTTATTTCTTTGATCTTACCACTCCTCTCTGCAAATACTTCGTAACTGTGAATACCCTCATAATTAGTCTGCTGTGCAAGAAAATAATCATCATCAGAAAGGAAATCAAATTCATCTAGGCTTCTAGAAACCATTTCTCGTACAACATCTTCTACAAACCTGGGGTTTTGATGGGCACTTTTTACTATTTCTAGTTCATCAACTCTTTTAAGCAGATCAAGAACTTTACTGCTCATAGAATTCTCTACAATTTTAACTAATTTTTCTGCATTTATCTTCTTTTCAGTTCCAATCATTAAAATTCCAGTCCCCCTTTGATTATGAGAAGCCAGGGGAATATACTTAAATACTTTCTGCAGTTGATCTTCAGTAAAGCCCTCTTCTTTTAATTTTTTTTCTCCATATTCTTTTATCATCTGCTGAGCACATGGGCAGACTGTCATTCCATTTGTTTCAACTCCAACCAGATGTCGATTACCTTTTTCTCCAGCTGTTGCCCTTGCCATAAGTGTGTTTATTTTTTGAGTTTTTTTGCCTGAAGCCGGTGCTATTTCTTCTACTGGATATTTTGCTTTAATCCTCACTTCAGCGCGACCTGCTCCCTGTTTTTCTCTAGCTCTTTCTGCCATATAAGTAGCAAAATCTTCAATTACCATAGCATTTTTTTGAATAGTCTCATCAATTATTTGTGTTATGGTTTCATCAAATCTTGACATATGAGCACCTTTTTGCTGTGGAAGAAGATCTACATAAATATCGATTGTCGAATAAAATAAATTTTCTTTTTGGTTATTTTTAATTCTTATAATTTTTTTAATATTTGTTACCCCTACTCTATTTAAACCAACAATAAAACTAGGTTTTTCTTTTTGTACATCTCTTTTAAACTGCTCCATTAGTTAAGACCTCCCAATTGTTTAATTCATCAAAATTTAATTTCACATCTTTAAATTATTCAGCCCATAATTTAATAATTTTCTTGCCATAAACTAAAATTGACAAAAATATAACTGCAGTTATAAAATCAGCAGTTGTACCAGGATTAAATTTTCTTTTTTGAGATCTTAAATATTTATCAAATTCAGCAAGCAAATTTCTAGCTTTTTTAGAACCCATATCTAAATTTTTTAGTTTTTTAAGCAGTTGTTTTGTCATAAGTGAAATTTTTTCAGCTGTTTTGAAGTCATATTTCCTTGCAATTAAACTATCAGGATATTCGGCAAGAATCTCAAGAAAAGTTTTAGTGATCAAATTATCAATAGAATCTATTTCTTCCATGTTTTTTATAAATCTTGGATAGGCAAACTCAAAAATAATTGAATAGTTATTTACATACTCAAAAGCAATATTATCTCTGTTCTCTGCAAGTTTCATTGCCTCATAAAAACTTAAATCTGGTTTTTGAGAAACATCTCCTTTTTTAACTTTATTTAAATTTCCAGCTTTAGAAAAATTTATTGCTCGATAAGCAAATTCAGCATCTTCTTTATCTAAATTATTTAAAACTAAATGAAGTTCTTTACGCAGAGCCCTTAAAAAAGATGATTCTGCATTTAAAAAATTTTCTTTTTGAATATTCCAGTTATCAAATTCTAAAAGAGGCTGCTCAAAAAAAGATTTATTCTTTTTATTTCTTAATTTTACATAAGCAGAGGCTAAAGGTGTAGTTAACATTAATATACCTAGGTTAGTATTTGTATTTATCAGTGATTGAGTCTCTTTTATACCCTGATAAATTATCTCACCTATTCCTTTTCCTTCTATATTCAAAAAGGCAGGGAATACAGCAGCAGCACTAAATAAAAAATGATGATAGTTTAAATCATCAAAATTCTGCTCAGGACTTACATTGCCAGGTTTAGGAGCTGTCGACTCTAACAAACAGGCTATCTGTAATGCCTGGGCTACATCTTTATCAGTTAAAACCACTGCTTTCACCTCCTTTATATCATCATATCAATTATTTTATCAGCAATATTAAAATCTGTTACTTTCTGCAGACCATACCAGCCGGGTATGCTGTTCACTTCAATCAAATAAGGTTCCTCAATATTTCCGTTTTTTAAAATTATATCTATACCTGTATAATCAAGTTCTAGTACTTCAGCAGCTTTTAATGCCAATTCTTCTAAATGGTTTGGAAGAACAATTTTTCTGCTTTCAGCACCTCTTGCAACATTTGTCTTCCAGCTGTTCCCACATCTTTCAGAAGCAGAAATGATTTCTCCATTACAGACAAAAACCCGTATGTCACTACTGCCATGTTCAATATATCTTTGTATATAAAAAACAAAATTATTTTGCTGCCAAGCTCTAAAAACTCTATATGCAGTATCTTCATCATTGATTCTTACTATACCTTTACCAAGTGAACCAAAGATCGGTTTTAAAATAATATCTTTCCATTTATAATAAAATTCCATCGCCTGCTCAAAATCTTCTGTAACAAATGTTTCTGGAGTTGGAATCCCACTGTCAGAAAGTAGAAATTGAGTATAATACTTATCTACTGTTTTTTCGATTACAGAAGGTTTGTTTATTATTCTCTTTCCAAGTGCTGCCATTCGATTTAATATATCCATCCGTAAAATTATTTGTTCTAAACTTCCACCAGGTATAATTCTCACAAATATATAATCAATATCATCAAGCAGCTCTTTTCTGTTTTTTAAATAAAATGAGCTGGATACTCCTGCTCCAAGTTCTTTATATGACACCCTCACTGAAGATATACCTTTCTTTTTTAGCGCTCTTTTTATTTCTTTTATATGCCAACCATCATCAGAAGCCAGTATTAATGCCTGCAAAAAATTACCTCCCAATTATGAGAAAAATGATCTCATTAAAATTTCTTCATTAATTTTTCCAGCTTTAAATGTTTTTCCTGTCTTTCTATTATTAATTATAACACGTGCTGGGCTGAAGAGCATAGGATCTATATCATAGAAATTATTATAGCGTTGATAAAGTTTTAAAAACATCTCTCCATAATCTGGAGAAGAAGAGGAGGGTATTTGTTCTATCATTTCTTCTATCTCTTGGTCTTCACAATAAATCTGATAGTATGCTGTACCACCATATAAAACTGCATCATTAGTCCGACCTATACCCTGAAGAGTATTGCTGGCAGTTGGAGAAATCGGACAATTACCCCAACCTGATTCGATTTTTTCTAAATCAAAACCAAGTTCATGCATTTTATGAAGTCCTGTTTCTACAATTCTTGCACTAATTTGAATAGAACCTACAAGCGATTCAGTTGGTGCAATAAGAATGTAGCTGTCACTACATGGTGTATCCATTTCTCCTACAATATAGTCTGCAGTTTCCTGATTAGGAAGTTCTGAAGCTTCTAAAACTATGACAGCTGGAGCGTTTTTGCTTTCATAATAAAATTGATACTCATCAAAAATATCTTCTTTATCAGCTAATATTCTCCCCGGCCCAGAAGCCATAGCAAAATAATCATCATTTTCTATTTTCCAACCCGCATACTGAGAAAGCATACAGGCCTCTAATGGATGATCTACCCTAACCTGAATTGATGGAATCTGATAAGAATCCAGATTAAATTCACAAAAACTGACATTACCCAGACCACCAAGACAGATTTCTGCAAAATACGCACCAGCTTCATATCCCCCTAAAACATTAACTCCACCATCAATAATTGTAATACCATCATCATAATGGTAAAATTTTAAATTTAGTGCGTCTTTTTTGCTTACCATCTCTTTGACCAGCATGACAGCATGCTTATTTAAAGCTATTCTTTTTCCCATATCAGTATTTCTCCTTTCCCCAGTTCAGTATTATCACCAGTATATCTAGCATAATTACCAGATTTTAAATAATCTGGAACTTCAATATTATAATCATTTTCCAAATGATTATATGCTATATTTAAAAAATTAGGATTGTAACTGATATTATAATTAAATGTAGGTAATAGTTTTATGTCATCACTCAAAATAATGGTTCCCCGTTTCATGCCGGCTCCAACTCTACTGCCACACTTACCAAATACATAAACCGAGCCAGCAACCATTTGGGCAGCAAGGAGGTCACCACAATTTCCATTGATAATGATTTCTCCTCTTCTCATCTTATTGGCAGTAAAATTACCTGCATTACCTTTAATATAGATAAGACCACGATTCATGCCCAGTTTATCACCGCGGAAAGCAGCTCCAACATAATGGCCGGCATCTCCATAAATCTTTATAAACCCACCAGTCATTTCTGCTCCCAGCCAGTCACCAGTGTTTCCTTTTACTTCTAATGTTCCACCTTCCATTTCAGATGCTGTATGCATTCCTGTGTTCCCATTCACTATGATTTTACCTGAAGTCATTGCTTTACCAATATATTTAAAATTCGATAAATCACCATATATTTCAATTTCAGCAGCTGGCTCACCTGCTATGTCAAAAAAATCTTTAAATTTATATGTTTTTTTACCTACAAGCAGCTCTAAATTTTTCAAATCTTCTAGGTTAAGATTTTTAATTATATCTGGATTAATATTTTCTGCTTCAACTGGAACTTTGCCAATTATTTTATTATCTCGTTTAATTAAGGCAGGATTATCTTCTTTAAGTTTTAATCTCAACTTACTCATCCAGATCACCTCTTAAAATTTCATGCAGATAAAAGTTTTCTGTACCTAAATCTCCACCATAATTTCCAGCCGTTATTTCTATAACTCCAGGCACTGCAGCAGCTTTAATTCCTCTTCTCATTGCCTGAGCAACAGCTTCAGTACTCAAGCCATCAATTACTATTTCGTAGACTGCACCAGCTTTATCTTTGAGATTACTCTTCGTCTGACCTTTTATAGTTGGGCAAAAAGCAGTATTTGTAGCAGCATTTAAAAATGAATATTTTGATTCAACCTTGCTTCCACTGCTAACTATACCACCTGGAAATGGCATGACAACTCCTTTAACTTCTCTCATTTTTTCAACAGCATTTTCTGCTGCCTGAAGAGCTGAGTTCTTATCTTCTCCAATTATAATTATATTTCCGCCACCAATTCCTTTTTGAATTCCAAAGCTTTCTTCAATTAAAAACTCTCCACCCATAATAGGAATTCTCCAGAATCTCCTATCTGCATAAAGTTTAGATATTTGAAAACCATCTCCAAAATAGCGAATATCTCCACCTACTTTAATCTTCTCTTTGCTTTCAAGACCATTAAAACAGGCTGTAGTAGCTGCCGTCATAATTGTCTGGCCAACTCTTTTGCGTAATTCTTTTTTTAGGCTGTCTTTTTTCATGGTAAAAAACAGAATACTATAGCCAGGTCTTCCATCAATTGTTTCCTCTGATGATAATTTTTTTTCTATTCCAGCTTCTATACCACACTCAATAATAGAAGTAGCAAATCCTGATGCTTCTACAGCTGCAGTTTTAGCCCATTTATCATTTTCAGCTGTAACTATAACTCTTGTTCCATACATACTGAATGCTTCTGCAAAAGTATCAACTATATTTATTCCTTTGACCTGCATGGAACCACCTCCACATTATTAAAGTAATTATCAGTAACAGCATAATTATCGATTGACATGCTGTAAAATTTTTGGAAATCATCTCTTATTTCTGCCTTTATATTTTTGTCATATTCGGGTTTTGTCATTAATGTTCTGCCTGGTAATAATCTATCTGATTTAAGCTCTCCATCTTCTACTACAAGTTGTCCATCTTTAAACACCATAGCTGGATGAGCAAAGACTTCAGCAATATCTCTATTCTCTAGGCTCTCATATACTGCTATGTCTGCATCAGCTCCTGGAGCAAGATGACCTTTGTTTTTAAGTCCTAGTGATTTTGCAGGTCCCGAACGACTTACAGCAGCAATTTCATAAAGGCTGTATTCACGCTTGAGATTATTAATATCTGTATAATTATCTATATTTTTATGCATTCCAGAAATATATTCTTCTCTATAATCTCTATTCATCAGCAGTTTTATTATCCAGGGATAGGCTGTAAATGGACCAGCATTTGGATGATCTGTTGTTAAAAATACTTTAAATGGATCTTCTATTTTCAAAAACAGCTCCATACCTGTAGCCCATTGAATACCATTGACTAAATTCTTTTTCTTGTAATTCATTGGTACAATACCAGAGCCAGTTTCCATTTCGACATCAGTATTAACCCATTTATGACCTGATAATTTATGCAGATTATATTCTAATACACCATCAGCTGTCATTGTTGTTGCTTCACCAAAAACTAACTGTCCTATATCAACAGTTAATTTTGGGTGTTTATTTACTGCTGCTGCTACTTTATCAGTTGCAGTTCTAAACTTAATCCTATCATTTTCATTTTTACCATAACTGCTAAATTGAATATGCGTTATGTGCAGTCTCCTATCTTTAAGCAGTTCTAATGTGTCTAAAGTTGTTTTATAATTTCCTGCAGTACCTAAATCATTTGTATGAAGATGAACTGCATGTGGTAAATTTAGTTCATCATTTGCCTCTGTCAGAGCAAGCATAATATCAGAAGGACTCAAATTAAAGCTTGTTCCCTTCTCTTTTATGCCCCTCATTCTTTTGCCTTCTTTCCAAGCTTCTACTCCAGCTGGATTAACTACTTTTAATGCATAAGCTCCTGTTACATCAATTAACCAGCCTAAATAGTTTTTCAGGGCCTCCATATTGTTTTCTCTAATGAATTTTAAAACAAAATAATTATTACCACTCAGTACCAAAAATCCTTTATCAATAAAAGGTAGATCATTAAATTCTTCATGAATATGTTTTGCTTTCATTGGTGGTCCTGCAGCTTCCATAACAGTTGTATAACCCATCATACTATATCTATATCCGGTAACATAAC
The DNA here is from genome assembly GCA_964649895.1 of uncultured Halanaerobium sp. GTDB lineage: Bacteria > Bacillota > Halanaerobiia > Halanaerobiales > Halanaerobiaceae > Halanaerobium. The sequence goes on along the minus strand of CAZYRX010000013.1, from coordinate 12,840 downwards.
TGCTGGGAACAGTTGAGCCAACACCTGAACGCAGTTTGCCTTTTCTGGCGATATTATCTCTTCTGTGGTCCTCAGGTCTCAAAACTCGACCAGAGTTGACTTTAGGACCTGCAATATGTGAGTGAATATCTACTCCACCTGCCATTAAAATTTTATTTTTAAGGTCTATTTCTTCTAATTCATCATCAGCTTTAAGTTTTTTTATTTTTTCAGCTGATGGTTTTTTTACTATTTTATCATCTTTAATCCAAATCTCACCTAATTTTCCATCTATCTTTTGAGCTGGATCATATATTACCCCATTGAATAATCTAATCATTTTCTATCAGCTCCCCTATTTTAACCAGAGCCTCTGCATCATCTGGCCATTCATCTTCTAAAAAAGAACGTAAATGCAGTGGTACATGATCCATTCTATAAACAGTTCCAGAAGCTGTAATTCCTTTTAAAGCAGATGGAATTACTACTTCTGCCTTATCAGTAGTTAAATTCCAGTGAGGATCAAGTACAATTGTTGGTATTTCATCTAAATATGCTGCTGCTTGATGTGGTAAATTAGCTGCAGGATCAGATGCAATAATAAATGCAGCATCTACTTCTCTTTTTGCAAGCAGGTCAACAGCAGTATATTCACCTGGATTATAGCGGGGATAAGCACGACTAAAATTAACTGCAAAAGGATAACCTGTCTGCCAGGCCATTGTAATCTCACTTCCAGCAACATTTCCATGACCCCGCATCGGCATCATTACAAATCTCCCAAAGTCATTCAGATCTCTTATCAAACTCATTGCAGCCCAGGTGTTCATATATTTTGCCCCTGTCATAGTTAAACCCATACCATAAAAAATACTACCGTATTTTGCACTTTTAAGTTTTTCAGCAATTTCTTTTAAATCTTCAATATTTATTCCTGCAATCTGATTATTATTAAGTTTTGGTTCCTTAGCATTTACAAGCATTCTTAAAGCCATCAATAATTCAAAATCTTTACCCGGCTCCACCTCAAAAAATTGATCTGCCATTTTTGCTGTTGGAGTTTTTCGCACATCAAATACTATTACTTCTCTATCCGATCTATTTTTCTTAAATAGTCCTTCAGAAAGCATCGTATATCTTTTTGAGTGATTAGGATGGGCTTCAACTGGATTAGCTCCCCAGAAAACCATTAAATCTGACCTATTTTTTATTTCCCCCAGGGTTGCAGTTACCATTCCAACCAGCTGTTTTGCCATTGTACCTGGGCCATGACATACCGAAGAAGTACTGTCGATATTAGCTCCAGAAAGTTCTGCAAGTTTAACTGCTGTTTTTTGTGCTTCTGCTGTAGTGCTGCTTAATCCATATATAAGAGGGTTTTTGCTGTTTTTGAGAATATAAGCTGCTTTACTAATCGCTTCATCATAGTCACATTCTTCTCCATTAAGCATAGGTATTGTTCTGTCCTGTAGTGCATGCATATATTTTTTGCGTGAAATAGCACAAGCATTTTTAAGATTTTTAATCTGATTCGACTCTACTTCTACTTCTATATTATCACAAAGTGCACCACAAAATGTACAGGTTATATTTTCATATTTTTTTGTTTTACTCAATTAGAACTCCCCTCCTTTTTTTCTATAATTACAATTTTACTTTTAGAATTTGGCATACCAGTACCACCTGTGTCAGTACCAATTAACTTATTTGCTGTTGGCCCATAGGCCATAAACACAATTTTTTCTGATAGCTCTGCAGATCTACATTCTACTTCTGCACTTCCAGAATCACTTTTTAAAACAATTTTTTCTCCTTCTTGAATATCATATTTTTCCATAATAGAACTGCTCAGCTGAACATATGCAGTTTCATTCTTATAATTTTCATTTTTTTTACCTGAAACAGAAGCCATACCCTGTTTGATTGTTCTTCCAGTAATGAGGGTAAATTTCTTTTCTTTAAGCAAAATTATACCTCCTTATCCCTTCTTATTTTCACATGTTTTTTTGATAACAAAATATCTGCGTGCCTGTGAAAATACTTTTCTGGTTAACTTCCAAAAATTTTCTTCATTATCTGCTTTGATAATTAATGTAAATACAGGATCACCCTTCAAAAATTTTTCACCTATTTGGGGTAAATCCCTAATAAAATAATTGTTTTGACCAAATTCTATTATTGAATCTCTAATATTTTTACTATTTAATTTTTTTAAATCATCTTTTACTTTTAAATCTGACTTAGCATAATATATAATTTTACCGCTTTCTTTAATATCAGTATTTAAATATTTATGAAGATAATTTTCTTTAATCTCTTTTTCGAAATATATTTTAAATACATCTTCAGAATATATAGGAAGCAATAACTCAACTGCAGCTGTAAATCTTGGATTTAATTCTAAAAAATATAATTTATCATTTCTTATAATAAAATCAAATCCATTGATACCTTTAAGACCATAAGTACTGGTCAATAAATCTGCTGTTTCCTGCAGTATTTTTCTTAATTGCTGATCTGCTTTAATTAGAATATTTCCACCATATTGGAATGCATTTTCAGTATTAAGTGCATTAAGTTGTTTTGTTATTGAGATCAATTTTGAATTTCTAGTATCTGCTCCGAACTGTGCTGAATATAATTCACCATCTATATACTCTTCAAAGTAATAATTATCATTAATTAGTTTCCCTTTAATCCTACTATAATCTTTTAGAGAATATATTAATTCAATTTCCCTGCCCCCACCACTTTTTAAAGGTTTGAGTAGATATTTTTTATTTGAATTTAAAAATTCATCATTATTTAATCTTTCTTTTATTATATTTTTATCAAATATTATTTCAGGAGTTTTTAATGCTGTTTTTTTAATAACTTTAAATAAATCATATAATCCTTTTTTTGAGCAAAGTTTATTTATTACGTCTGAATTATTTGCAGCAAAAGTCAAATTATTCAGGCTTTCAAGCTCTGACAAGAGTTCTGGATGATTATCCCAGCTTGAAGTATAAATAAAATAAAAATTTTTATTAATGTTTTTTCTAAGAAAATATTTTATCATGCTAAATAATACTTTAATAGAATAATGGCTGCCAGGACTATTTTTTATTGAAAAATAATCTGCAGTATATTTTTCTAAGTCCTGGTCGCCAAAATAATCGAAAGAATAAATTTTACATTCAAATTCTGCCGCAGTTTCTACTAAAGCTCTGCTGGAAAACCCGCTTATAATTATATTCATTTTTAAATCTTTTCATAAAGTTTATACACTTCTAAAGCATTAAATATTTTATCATTATCTTTAAATAATTTTGAAACAGCTTCTTTATGCAGCTTCATCTTTAATCCACCTATACCAAGAGCTCCAAAAACTGTAATATCATCAAGTTTATCTCCATCTGCCTGAACTTCAATCCCCTCAATGCCTGCAGGACTTACAGCATTGATATCAGCCATTACTTTTATAGTTTCAGTATTTTCCCACATTTCTTTTTTAATAAAATTAACTTTTGGTGGACCTGCTGATAATATAACCTCTTTTCCCTTTATTGCATTTCTAAAATCTTCATCTTCAGAAGCTTCAACCCCTTTTATATTTTCTACTCCATAATCCTCTTTGATTTTTGCTGCTTTTCTATCTGCTTTTTCCTGTCTTCTAGAAGTAATAGTTACTTCAGCACCTTCTTTTGCAAAAAGAGCTGCTGCTCTTACACCAACTGGACCTGTACCTGCAACAATTAAAACCTCTTTACCTTTAAGATCAACCGATTCTCTAATTTTCAATACCGCTGCTGCTGCAGTAGTATTTGAGCCATTAGAATCAAGCATGGTTGAAACCCTAAAATTTGCAAAAAATACATCTTTAACGGCCTCTAAAATTTCTTCACCCTTTTCGACATCAGAGCCTCCAATAAATACAGCAGTATTTTTTAACTTCTTTGCACTGCGCGTAAATACTGCTCCATAAATGATATCTTCCACCTCTTCTTTTTTTATTTCAGAATGAGAAATTATATTATCAACCCCGGCATCATAAGCAACAACCTGATCAAAAGTGCTGGGCCGTTTATCTGTATCTAACTGAATTAATAATTTTTTCATCATTTACACCCCTGTATAATTTTTGAAGACAGTGGTAAAAACCACTGTCTTCATCATTCTATATTAGTCTAATTCACTCTCTTATACTGTATCTTTCCAGTTGCAGTGCTTATGTTTCTTGACATACATACATACAGCACAATCTTTACAGTAACGAGCTGGTGCAACTACTCCACCTGGATTTGTTGCGATAATATTGGTCATCAATGTAGCAGTAACTGGCTCACTTGTCAATAGACATGGGAAGTCAGCTAAACGCATTAAAGAAGAAAACTTAACAGAGATTGAACAAGCAGGATAAGCATAATCCTGTGTATTCTGTAGTACATAACTGTTTTCAATAGGACTAAAGTCAATATCTATGCCTTTAACTTTACATCCAGCACCAATTGGCTGATCATCAATAATCTTATCACCACGGTGAATCATATCCATAAAGTCAACATTATGGAGTTCTGCTGCCTGACCTCTTCCAGGATTTAAATTAACATAGTTATGGAATCTCTTAGTTAATAGGTCTACAATCATTGGAGCTGTAAAGCCTTCATCCCATAACATTGAACTAACTGCTGCAGCTGTTGAGCCTGTTGCAACACTTAAAATATCATAGAGACTGTCATAACCTTTTTTTAATCCTCTTTCAAGAGTATTCTTCATTACATTAGATACAACTTCTACTATTTCCATGTTAACATCATCTTTAAGCATGTTAAATGTTGATTGAGCGATATGATGGCCAACATCACCAACACAATAAGCAGGAACTACAACAATATTAGCTGGATGAACCCCAGCTTCTTTAGCTGCTAAAACAAATGGTTTCATCCATTCTTTGTAGCGTTTCATATATTCTCTACAGTCAAATGAATCCATTCCAGCATCTTCCATTAACTTAACCTGTGCATCTACAGGAGTATCATAAAGCATCTGCATTGTTTTTACTTCAGCTTCTGCTGCTTCTGCTGCTGTCTTACCTGCTTCTACAGCTTCAGTAAATGCTCCACCAATACCATAAGAAGTATTCATACCCCAAGATTTAGCTGCGAGTAATGTTTTTTTATAGTCACCATCAATATCAGTATTTTTTAATACTTCATTAACAACATTACTAACTGAGCCAGGACTAAAAGCAAAGTCAACTACACAGGTTGGTCCATACATTCCACCATATCTGCGCATTGATTCTCTAGCTATTAAAGCTTCATCTTTCTTTAACTGCTTCATAAACTTCTCTGTTGCTTTGCGGAATTTAGGATCTTCTTCAAATAAGATTTCTAAGATAGGAGGTGTTTGATAATGTTCTACAAAAGGGTCATCTTTTGGTGCAATAGTATCTGTTAGATCTTTAAGTATTTCATAATGAGCCTTTACTGACTCAACATGTAAGTCGATAACCTCTTGTGACTGACCTTCAATAGCTTTCATGTTCTTAACTGCATCTACATAAGGTTTAGCATCACTAATTTTAAACTTTTTACCTCTTTTTTCCTTAAAAACACCAACATCAGCCATTTGAGCTGCTACCGCTTCATCAATCATCTTTTTTGCTATTTTTGCATTTGCCATAAATATCCCCCTTTTAAAATTATTAAACTCATTTCATAATAAGTAAATAAATTACTGAATATTCTCAAACTTAAAGCCCAAAAACTTTTACAATAAACCTCCTTTCTATTAGAATGATATTCTGATACCAGAAATAAAATATACCTATAATAGGAGTAAAGTCTATAAAATATATCTGGCATCAACAAATTTGTTGACATATTTTAAAAAATGGACATATTGAATTATTTTTGTATAATGTCCCACTTTATAATAATGCATATTTTATGCCAGAACTTTAAAAACTATTTAAAAATTTTTTTCCTATTCTAACAGTAAAGTTGAAGGGTTAATTTTGTGAATATTTTATTAATTCTAATAATTACTTAATTTTTTGTTTAATTCTTTTACAATGTATAAAAATTAAACATTTTTTATGATTTCCGCTCCTGTATTTGCTGCTGATGTAATATATATTCTGTCTATTTTTGTCTTAAATTTAATTAAAATGTCATCCTTGATTCTTTTTGCTTTTTCTTTGTTTTGAAGTAAAGCATATAAACTAGGACCCCAGGAACTTTGTCCTCTACCCAAAACTTGATTAGATTCTAGAAAATCAATTATTTCTTGAGCATAGCGAGAGGTATATTTACCTGATTGAATTTCAGAAAAATAATCAGCAACATTATCTTCGATTATATTTAGATGTTTAGAAAATTTTATGATATCTTTTTCTTTAAGAGCGGGGAGCATACCTAATAAAAGATGATGGCTATTTTCTGCACTTATCTTTATATCCATTTTTTCAATCTTTTTAAATGTTTCAATTTCTTTTTTTCCTGCCATTTTTTCTTTAGCTAATGAAGGAATAATAATAATAAAATACCAGTCTTCTGGAATTGATTCTTTGAATAATATTGGAGGAAGATAATTATCATTTTCTTTTTCTTCAGTTGTTCTGCCTCCGTCTGTAATAAAACCACCATAATAAAAAACACCAAAGCCAATAGCAGATCTACTATGTTTTCTATCTACTAATTCTGCTATTTTAAATTTATCTAAATTCAAGTTGTAAAGATTATTTATACCCTCTGCTAATGTCAGCCCGATTTGAGTACCGGAGCCAAGACCAGTGTGAAAAGGCAGTATATTTTCAACTTCAACAATGACTCCCAAATTTTCATTAAGCAGAGCTTTTTCTCTTAAGTTATTAATCAGTTTTTCCAGAGTATTTTTTACTTCTTTAGATTTTTCACCTTTAACTATTATTTTATCACTTTTTTTAAATTTCATTTTACAATAAGGTTCTTTTATCCCTACTCCAGAACCACCATATATTCTACCAATATCTCCATTAAGATCCAATTGGCCAAAATGAAGTCTTGCAGGACTTTTAATTACTATCAATTTTATTTCCCCCTAAGTTTTCTATATATTTTTTTAGGAAATTAAATAAATATTCTGTATTTTTATCACCTGTTTTAAAAATGACTCTTTTATTATTATCTAAAAAATCATTGACTTCCTTTTCTGTAGTTTTGATTCCAATCCTTGAAGTTTTTACTGCTGCCTCAAGCAAAAGATTATTAGCTCTATTTAAACCAATATATTCTCTGTTCATCTGCTCAAAAATAATTTTTGCATTAACTTTATATTTATTTTCCATTTTAATAGCAGAAATAACTTTAAACTTATAATAGCGGCAGCTGTCTTTAAGATAATAAAAATTATCATCTTTGATATTATTTACTGGAAGTTTATATTCTCCAAGTGCAGCCTTAATCAAATACTCTGCCTTGTCTACTATATTAACTACACCTTCTCCTCTATCTAAGATATTTTTTAAAGTTTTTGATCCATTATATGGATAAAAAGATACTTTTTGATTATGAAACTCAACCCCTATGGCTGCAAAATGAAGTTTTTCATTATCATCTAAACTTATAATTACTGTTTCAATTATCATTTTTTTCATCCTTAAAAAAATTATTTAAATAACCCCAATCAAGTTCATCTTCCTGTCTATAATTTTTATTTAATTTTAGAGCCATATAAGCTTTTTGCAGTTCTTTACCTAAATAAAATGCATGAGAATTTTCATTGACATAACTCAGCTGATTAAATAATTTTTTTATATTTTTTCCCTTGTAATTTTCATGCCCATTAAATATATTTATATTATTACCATCATTTAATATTCTATAATTTCTATCCTTAACTGATTTTTGTATGGCATTAATTTCATCACTTTTATAGTTTTGATTTTTTCTGTCTTTCAAATTTAAAAGCAGTCCTGAAATATTATTTGGTAGACTATTCTGCTGACTCGAATAATTTATCATTTTGAGAGCTAAATCGAGTTCTTTAACTGCACCTCTAGTTTTAAAAGAAGCCTCAGTGGTAAGCAAAAATTTGATATCTAGTTCAACAGCTAAAGCTGCTGCTAAAAAATTAAGTCCTATTGAATCACAATCGCTCAATTCAATCAAATTGCCTACACCCATCATTTTCTCATATTTATTGTCTTCATTTTTTGATAAATTTAAATATCTGAAAATAGAATCACTAAAACCAAAATTAACCGGATCAAGTATTGGGTCAATAATAAAGTCAAAACAACCTTTTGCCTCAACTTTTTTTATGTTTTCATATAAAGAATCCAAACTTCCTTCCTCTGGATCAGGAATAATAACGGGAGTAAAGGAAGTATTTTTATCAACTGCAGAAATATTATGACCATTAATGCTCAGCAAATAATCTATTCCTGCATTTTCAGCTCTTCTAATTTCTTCAGTATTAAAAGTATCTATACTTGTTTTATAGCCTTTTGATTTAAGCAATTTAATTGTTTTTTCCAGGTGAGGAAAATCTCTTCCATTTACACAACCAATATCAATAATATCGGCTCCTGATTTAATATAATAATCTGCTTTTTTAATAATATCTTCAACTGACATCAAAGCTGCTTCATTTATTTCTGCAATTATTTTATTACTTCTCTCTTGTTCTTCAATATCAATACTTATCTTTTCTTTGCCTAGAAATTCAGGTATATCCATTATTTCTTGAGGTCCCTTAATAAATTTGATATTTTTATTATCAAATTCTGATGCAATTTTTGTTAGTTCAGCCTGTGAACGTCCAGGTATAATAATCTCTATTTTGTTATTGGAGTTCAAATGTCTTTTTCCACTACTTTTAATATTTTTGACGATAAATTTAGTATCCATAAGTGCTGCTACAGTAATTGGCATTTTTAAAATTTTATAATCATACTCTAATTTCAGACTTTTAAGAGTGCTTTTTAATGCGGGAAACGCAAGTTTACCAGTTATAAAGATTTTTTCAACCATAATTCCACCTCATCTGGATCTGAAATTAGATTAGTGTTTTCTATTTCCTCTAATTTTCTAGTATTATTTATATCTATCTGACGGGGATATACATCAACCATTTTATCTGGTGCAGGAGAAATTAAATTCTCATCAATATCTGTGGGCATGATCAATATAGGCACTTTAGATTTGCCAGCATGAGCAAGATAATTTGTTACTAGGGTATCAGAAATTCCATTTACATATTTAGCAGCTGTATTAGAAGTAGCTGGTGCACAGACCAAAAGATCATAATGCCCTTTATAAAGCCTACCAATTATGGGTGCACTTGCTGAGTTATCTTTATGTATCTTACAATTTGTATCAAGTAATTTATTATATAATTTATATATTTTGAGCACTTCATAGCCTGCTTGACTTAAAAAAATATCTATTTTAACTTTATTATATTTACTTATCAATCGAATTATCTCGTCAATACTTTCATCTAAAAGATGACCGGCACCCGTTATACACCATGCTATTTTGCTTAATGTATTTTCATCCTCAATCAATTTAACTTCTTTTTTTCCTAGAGAGCCATTATGAAAAGCTGTTGCAATTAGTACTCCTGAAAAATCAAATTTTTTTAAATTCTTAATATCTCGATAATCCTTGACTCCTCCACCTGTTATAAATTCGAGAGCTGGAAATTCTTTTTTTAGGTCAATTATATAGTCAGATATCCCCCTTGTTGTTCCAACAGATGCAAGGTCAAGTATTATAAATTTTTTATATCCAATTTTTTTAATCTGATTAATAACCTGATAAATATTTTTATTGCTCCATTGTTTTATATTATGTATTAATTTCTTATCTTTTAAATCAATACTGATAATTATACTGCTGCTGTAATTTTTCAATTTTTTTAATGAATAAATATCATTTAAACTCTCTGTTGCAATCACAGCATAATCTAAAAAATCATCTAGATAACTATTCGGCAAAAACTTATTATTAAATCCAGCATCAAGTATTATTTCTAAATCATTGAATTCCTTTTTTATCTCTTTGATTTGAGCAATATTATTTTTTTGATTAGAGCTCATAATTGCATCTAAATCTGCAATATATATTTTTCTAATACCTAATTTATTATAAAAAGCTGCTGCCGCTGAAATTGGAGTTTTTGGCTTTTCTTCTATTATTCTACTTTCAATTTCTACATACTTATCTCTTTTTCCAGCTTTTGCCTGAACAACTACCCCATCTTTGATATCAATTACTCCAACTACATCCAAACTGATCACTCCCTGTAATTAATGTTATATTTATTTAATTTATTATAAAGAGTTGCTCTGCTCACACCAAGCATCTGAGCAGCATCTGTTATATTATTTTTAGACTTTTCTACTGCATTTATTATTGCTTCTTTTTCTGCTTCTTCAATTGTTGTGATATTTGCAAAATTGTTCTTTTCTTTTTTATTATTTTTCAATTCTTTAGGCAGATGTTCTGGTTTAATGATTTCATCATCAAGTGCAAAAGTTATTATACCTTCAATTACATTTTCTAATTCTCTTACATTCCCCGGCCATTCATAATCCAAAAAATATTTTTTGCTTTCTTCAGCAATTTTTTTATTAGGTATCCCAAATTTTTGACAGTGTTTTTTGATAAAATTTCTAACCAGCAATATGATATCGTCTCTTCTTTCTGTAAGAGTGGGCAGGGGTATTCTAATTACATTTAATCTATAATATAAGTCTTCTCTAAACCTACCTTTTTTTACTTCCTCAATTAGCTTTTTCTTTGTCGCAGTAATTATCCTTACATCAATCGGAATAGCATGTGTGCCGCCAATTCTGCTTACCTCTCTCTCTTGAATCACTCGCAGTAAATTTTGTTGAGCTGCAAGGCTCATTTCTCCTATCTCATCAAGAAAAATTGTTCCACCATTTGCCAGTTCAAATTTCCCAGGTCTACCACCTCTCCGTGCACCTGTAAAAGCCCCTTCTTCATAACCAAAAAATTCACTTTCTACTAAGTCTTTTGGTACAGCCCCAACATTTACAGCAACAAAAGGGCTGTTTTTTCGGTGATTGTAATTGTGTATTGCCTGAGCAAACATTTCTTTACCAGTACCACTTTTACCAAGCAGCATAACAGTAGAATCATTTCGTGCTGCAATTTTAGCAACTTCTTTAGCCTTTTCCATTTTAGCTGAATTAGTAATAATATCTGAAAAGTGATAGCGTGCTTTAGAGCCGGTTTTGGGGCTCGACTTATTTTCTTTATATTTAAGAAGTTTTTCAACAGGAATCCTATCAGTAACAGCAAAAGCCAATAATTTAATTAAAAGCTGCATAATATTCAGCTTTAAATCATCTGAGAAAAAAGCTGAAATAGTACCCTTAAGTTGATTGTTCTGATCAATAATTGGATATGAAACGGAGTTATAGGTAGTTAAATAGCTCTTATAGTGTTCTTTATTTTTAACATAACTTGGTTGTTTACTGAAGAGAGTTAAACCAACTGCAGTTGTTCCAATATAAAATTCACTCCAGTTTTCACCTGGATGAAGTTCTAAATAATTATTTAAGTGATTTTTTGAATCTAAAATATATCCTTCTCGATCTGTTATAAAAAATGCTGCTGGAATATCCGAAATAAGCTCTCTAAGCTCATTAAATAATAAACTTAAATTTTCAACAAAACTGTGATTTTTGTGTATTCTTTCTCTAATTTCTTTTTTATTTAGTATAACTTTGCTGGAAAAAATATCAGTTTTAATTCCATAATTACTGCTTCTTGTCCATGAATTCTGTATGATTTCTCTTAAGGGGGTATAGTCCCTTTGTATATTTGTCAGCATTGCTTTAAAATCAGACTTTTGATCAGGCATATTAATTCTCCTCATATGAAGCTATTTGTAATTATATATTTCTATAAATAGACTTTTAGTCCTGCTTAGATCTGTTTATATTAAATATATTTTGTTAATTAAAAAAAGCAGAGCTAAAAAGCTCCGCCTAATTTGATATGAATTATTTTAATTATTAAATCTTTCTTTTATGTTTAATTTTTTAAGATAAAAGGTAAGTACTAATAAAATTAAAAGAAGTATTAGAGTTGATATAAAAGCGGCCTTTACACCAAAAATATCATTTATAAATCCGATAATCCAATTAGAAAGAAAAACCGCCCCCATAGTTCCAGCTGTTTGAACTATACCAACTACTTTGATACCACTTTTGCCAAAACTGTTTAAAATTATTGCCTGACTTGTCGGAACTTGAACTGCTAAAAAAATACCTGATAAAGAAAAGAATATAGTAAAAGGTCTTCCACCAATTAGGGCTATTGTTATAAATAAAGCTGCTGCTATTTGAGTATAAATCAAAAATTTATAGTACCCTAATCTTTCTACTACTAAACTTGCGAGCAAACGTCCCACAGTATAAACTATAAAAAATAAGGAAAGGAAAAAACTGATTACAACTTCCGGACGTGCTTGAATATCTTTAAGAAAAGGAGCCAGCCATGTAACAATAGAAAACTCTATCCCTACTTGAATAAATACCACTAATGCAAATAAAATAACTGCCTTATCTGATATTAAAATTTTAGTACTATGTACTGATTTATTTTTTGAGGCCTCAGTTTCAGGCAGACTTGAAGTTTTAAATTCTATGACCAGTATAAAAATTAAGATAATAGCAAATAAAAAACTGTGAGCCCAGCGAAAACCATTATTTATTACTAAAGTAACAATATAAGGTGAAACTATTCCTCCTAAACCATAAAACAAATGCAGTAGATTTATCATCTTCCCACGTGTATCAGAGAAACTAAGTGAAATTATGGTTACTGAAACCATATTTAAAAGAGTTAAACCAAT